>JAUYHR010000159.1 GCA_030689875.1 Nanobdellota archaeon | reverse complement strand
AACCATTCCGAATATAATTATTTTTTTATTTTTCATTTCATAGCCCCCACCATCCCAGCTTTAATTTTTTCAGAGGAAAATTTTTATGTAAAGTATGTTTTGCTTCAAGATAAACTAATTTTTCTTCAATCTCCACTATTCTTGTTGAATAAATTTTCAGAAGATTTGTATAAACGCGGGTTTCAATTTTTCCTTTTTGCAAATAATCCATCTGCAGTTCTTTAACCAAATTGTATAATTTTTCTTTTTCTCCTTTAAGCGCGCTTTCTCTTCCCTTTATTTTAAACAACGAAGCCAGTTTGGTTTCTGTTTCAATTTTATCTTTAATTACTTCTGAAAGTTTGGTTTCATACTGGAACATGGCTTCTCTATATGCGCCCATTGAAAAATGGCTGTTTTCAAAAGTTTCTCTCTGAACAGTTTTCATTAATTCCAATAACAGTTTCTCTTCTTCTTCAAGATTTTTTAATTTTCTTCTATAAAGAGTGTATCTCGCAACTAAGGAAGATGAAAAACCAAACAAAACAGCGGCAAACAAAATGCCCGTGCTTTCAAGAGGATTATTTTTAATTGCATAAAATAAATTAAATTCCCCTTTTGTTTCCAGCGCGTAAGTCAGCCGGGCTTCTTCAAGTCTTTTAATGGACGATTCATAATCTCCTCTTTCAAAAGTTGCCTCTCCAAGATACATAAGTTTCTTAGTTTCTATTACTGAAATCCCATTTTTTTCTGCTTTTTTAATTTGTTTCTTAAGCCATTCAAGCAATTCCAAAGAACCAAAAGCATTGTCATAAACTGTTTTTATTTCATCATAACTTTTTTTTACTTCTGAAAATTTCCTATCTTCAAATGATTCTTGCAAAGAAATATAAAATCCTGAAATCTTTTTTAAAGACATATTTGAATTATTCATTTGCTCAAACATCTTTGAAGATTCTTTTAACATTGACTCTGCTTCTTTTCTCGGAATATCAATTATAAATAAATCAACATTCATTCTTCCAAGATACGGCCTTTTCTCTTCTTCTGTAATTAAATTTCCGGTGATTAAAAATTCTAAATCATAATGTCCTTCTGTAAAATAGGCGGGGGAAATTATTTCAATGACAATATCTTTTGATTTTCCTGCCTCTATTTTTTCAATTTTGTCCGGAATTATTTTAATTAAATCCTGTCTGATTCCTTTTACAGAAATTTCCAGATTTTCCAAATAACCAATATACTGATTTTCTATTATTAATTCAAAAGACTGTTCCTGCCCTCTGACTAATTCATACTCTGCTGTTGACTTTCCTGTTATGGTGCTTATTCTGTTTCCGGCGCCTCCACCTCCGCCACCTCCGCCGCTGCTGGATGTTGGCGACGAGGCCGTGCAATCAGGGTCATTAGTGGAACCGCAAGCAGTTACGCAAACACTATCTGAAGTGCTGTAACATAAGAAAGTAATATTTACAGATTTTTTTAATAAAGTAGTTCCATCAGCTTCTTTAATTGCATTTCCCGTTTTATTAACTCCAGTTGCATAAATGTAAAATGTTTTGACTCCTGATGTCATTGACGCTAAACTTGAAAAACTTGCATTAATATTATTATAATGCAAATCAGAATCAGTTATATTTGTGAAATTGGTTTTGAATGTTCCTGAAACATTTGTTATTCCCGACGGCAGTGTCCAGTTAAATGTTACATTGTATGCCGTATTATTTGCATTAATTGTTGTTGAGCCCATTAAATTTCTTACATATGCTTCAAGTGAAAAATTTCCTGCAGTAAGATACACGCTTTCAGGGTTGCTTGTAATTTTCTGGAATAAATAAGGGCCTGCCTGATTTGAAACAACTGTTGCAGTTGTATTTCTCTGCGAAACATTTGTCCTGCTTAAAAGTTCGCTGGTTGAAATAATTACATCTTCGGATTTTGTTTCTGATAAAAAAGTTGCATTTACAGAAATATTCTGGCTGGATTTCGCAGAGAGCGTGTATGTTGAAGATGGCTTGTAATAAACATTATCAAAATAAATTCTTCCTTCCGATAAATCATAAGTTAATCTAAAATCCAGGGAGCATCCTGTTGAATGCGACGAATCTCCGGTATTATTTAAAATTATATTTCCCACCCGTTTATTTTCATCCCATCCTGCCGTTGAGCCTAAATCAGAGGTTGCTGTCCAGGTGCAGTCCCAAAACACGCTGACATTTGTTACAGAACTTGTGCCCGAACTCCCGGAAGTATCATTTGCCCAGATTCTGTAAGAATAATTTGCTTCATAAGTTGGAGTAAAACTTGCATTTAAAATTGTGTATGCCCCTTTTGCAGTTGAATTTATCATTGTTACATTTGTAGCATTTCCCCAATCTGCGCTTGTGTTTTTCCATTGCAAAAATGCTGTATCAAAATTAGAATCTGTATCAGAAATATTTACAGTTACATTTATCAAAACATTTGGGTCAAGATTTTCTAATGTTGTCGGAGAGTGGACTATAGAAATAAATGTCGGCGCTGAATTTCCAGGAATTGTTCTCGTCGCTGTTTTATTTGTATTCCCTGCTTTATCATTCGTATAAACATAATAAGTATAACTGTTTCCTTGAGTTAAACCTGTTTGATTAATCAGAAAATTCCAAGTTTGTCCGTCTGAACTTCTTATTTTAGAAGTGAAGTTGCCTTTAGTGCTTGAATTATCAAACTTAAAATATTCGTCGGTGTTGTTTTTTCTTAAATTTGTAAAATATATTTGCTTTACTTCATTTGCTGATAAACTTCTGTTCCAAATCATTACTTCGTCTATGTTTCCATCCCAATATCTTTCTAAAGTTCCCCCAAATTTACCAATTTTAACTGTTGAAGTTGCAGAAGTTAGTGAAGTGGGAATAGTTCCAGAAATCGTTGTTGTTTTCAATGTGCCATCAACATATATTTTTAATCTATCTGCCGCTGCGAGCCCCCCATCATATACAAAAACCGTATTATACCATCTATTCGCTGCTAAATTTGCATCAGTGGTTTCCCCTTGAGCACTACCTGCATCATCTATTAATGGCGCAATATAAACTCGCAATTCATCTGAAGCAGCGGCGCCAGTTTGAAATCCCCATGAACCTTGTGTTGAAAAATCCCATTTAGCGATTATTGCTTTGTCAATAGCTAATGCATCGTTATATATCCAAGCTGAAACTGTCATTTGTGTAATGCCGTCAAGAGCATTTATATCGCTGACATTAATAAAATCATTACTCCCATCAAAAGTATAAGCCCCGCCATATTTTCCAGAAGAATTTGCAAATGCTCCGCCAACAGCAGTTCCATTATTTCCATTCCCTGAAAAATCAAAAACATGCGTAGAATTTTCCCCATAAGCGCTTTCATTATCAAGATTCATCATTAAAACCAGTCCATTTGTTAAACCGGGAGGAGTAAATAATGTAAAATTCTCGCCATAACTAAAATTAGTCCCATTCCAATTATAAGTTACATTCGCCAAATATAATTCAGTTATAGAAACATTTATTTGAAATTCATTTGAAACTCCTGAATTATTTGCAGGAGTCGGGGAAACAAATTCAAGAAGAGGTTTTGTTGTATCAATTGTCACATTCCGAGTTTCACTTGAGCCGGCAAATTTGAAAATATCATAAGCAGTAGTATTATATTTATATAAACCGTCGGACAAACCCGTAAAATTATGAGTGTAAGATACATTACTTGCTTCTATAATTTCAATTTCCGAGGCAATTAGATAGGTAGTATCATAACCGGTTTTTACCCATATTTTTAAATATTGTGTATTTTGTTCACTAAAGTTTATTCTTCCAGCTATATCCGCCCCCCCGACAAAAGTTCCATTGCTTATTTCTGTATAACTTGAGTCATCGCTTGAAACTAAAATAGAATAATTTTGAGGCATTCTGTTACCGTTGCCAGATCCGACAAACCATTCTAATGAGTTGACTCTTTTTACTGAGCCAAAATTCCAAGTGATATTAACATTAAATACACCTCCCACGCCGGTTCCTGCATACCATCTATCATTATCAGCTGAACCAAGAGTCTTAGCCTGGTCTCTTGTGAGATTTATACTTCCTACCGCGGTGCTTGTTGCAGTTACAATTGTAGAACTTAAATTAGCCAAATTTGTTTTATTTTTATAAACCCTAATTTCAGCAGTAGACATATAACTAACCTGACCCCAATTATCTTTAAATTCTAATCTCAAATATCTTTTATTTTGTTCTGTAAAATTAATTGTATCAAACTGTCCGGCTAATGGAAGTGCTCCAAACAAACTTTTAGCGCTTACAATTTTAGTCCAGGAAGAATAATCATCACTTACATAAACATTTGTATTATTTACAGAACTAGTTAGTGAATCGGAGGGATAACCTACAAAAATATCAATTGTATCAAATATTTGAGGAGAGGTAAAATTAATGGTTATATTTTGATTTGTAGTTCCTCCTCCCAGTTCAGTACTAATCCATCCATCAGTAGACGCACCTCCAAAGCCAATAAGATTATCCCTAATTTCATTTATGAGATAAACACCGGCAGAATGCTGGCTCGTTGCACTAATCCCTTCAACAATTCCATAAGTATTATTTAATAAATTAACAGTAAGAGATAGATTATAAGTGAAGCTGGTGTTTAAACTGCCGGTTGAATTAAATAAATAAAAAGTGATATTTCTTAGTTCTGAATTTGTCTCATTTGCAGAAACATTTATAAAAATATTATTAATTGCCAGAAAACTCCCGTTATTTGGGGTTGGGCTTGTGAATTTTACACTTGGCGCAACAGCAGAAATAACAACTAATGCAAAAACTATAAAAAGTATTCCTAAAAGTAGATTTATGTTTTCTTTTAATAAAATTTGTTTTTTCATTTTAATTTTTTGACATTTTTTCATTTTATGTTAAATTTTTTCATTTAAACACCATTTCCATAACGGGATAAATTTAATTTTACCCTTAATTCCAAACCATTCTTTTTCTAAAATTTCCTCTTTATCCTTATTAATTACCGTCAAATTTTTGCACTTCAAGTCCCGGCTTGCTTTTAATAAAGCCCTAATTTCCCTGTCAAAAGTTCCCGCGCTCTTTAAATCATAACAAACCTGAATTAAATTTGTTATTTTTGAACCTTCTTTAATAACAAAATCAACCTCTTCATTCTTATTATTTTTCCAATAAAAAAACTCTTTTTCTTGTTTTAAAAGGGTAATTGCAGCCAAATTTTCATAAAGTCTGCCGTAATTATTAGAAAAATTAGTGGAAATTCTTGATAAAAAAACATTATCAATAAAATAATTTTTTTTGGGATATTGCATTCTATCTTTAATTTTATAAGAAAATATTGAAGCGCTGAACATAAAAAAAGAATCTTCTATAAATTTAAGATATTCTATCAAAGTATTTTTTCCGATTTCATATTGCAGGCTCTTTAAGGAATTATACAGCTTATTATAAGAATAACTTGTAGAGTCTAAAAGCAGATTTAAAATAGCTTTCATTGATTCTTTATTTCTAATTGAATAAGTATCTATCAAGTCGCGGTTTACAACAGATGAATAATAAGATTTCGCAATTTCTAATTTTTCATTTTTATCCGCTAAAACAATTTCAGGAAGCCCGCCATTCACTAAATATTCTTCAAACAGATTAATTAATTTATTTTCTTCAATATCTTTATTAACTTTTCTGAAACTCAAAAATTCCTTAAAAGAAAGAGGAAAAATTTTATTAAGAAAGTATCTCCCTCTAAGTTCGGTGGGAATTTTGCTCAAGGACATTTTTGAAGAAGAGCCCGTTGCAAAAAATTTAGTCTTAGGATACAAATCATAAACTCTTCTCAGCCACTTGCTCCAATCAGGGAAATTCTGCAATTCATCTAAAAATAAAAATTTAGGCGTTTCCATATTTAGCCTGATAATCTCTGGAAAAATCTCTGATAGAAATTCAGATTTTAAGGGGATTCTCTCATCCTCAAAATTAAGATAAATAACTTCTTTTTTTGAAAACTTTTTTAGCATCTCTTTAATTTCATTTAATAAAATATATGTTTTTCCAACTCTTCTAAATCCGCTTAATACGATAATTTTATTTAACTTAGAAGAGGCATATTTCTCAATGTTAAACTCCCGGGGATATATCTCAGGAAACTCCCTTGCATTCCATTCATTCAAAATTGTTTTTATTATCTCCATTTTAGTCCGATTTTATATAACTTTCATACTATTTAAATTTAATTGATTGAGTGATTTAGCAGGCGATTTTTTATTTTTCATTTTAATTTCTACTCCCGACCTCACTCGGTAATTTAATTTTATTCTTTGTAAAATTTTGTCCTCCGTGAAGTCGCTCGCCCCCCATGAAATCCTTAATCCAAAGTTCAATTTTTTTAGAAAGCATAACTGCATTTTCTTCGCAATATTTTTGAAAACCCTCATAAGTCTTAGCATCTATACTAAGAGTCACCTTCTTCTTCATATGTATTTTAATAGAATATTTCTTTATAAATCTTATTATTCCTTTTGCCTATATATAAATTAATTACTTCTTTGTAAGTATATAGAAAACTAAATAAAAGTCTATTGTTTTTAAAAAAAATTGTGTTGTAAAATATATTATCTATCACAAAAACTATATAAAGTTTAGGATTCTTTCAATTTTATGTTTCTAATTTACTCTGTGATTATGATTTATATATTTTCTAAACGCTCTTCTTAAAACAAATGTAGAAAGCAAATGCTTTTTTTTCAAAATATCTTTTTTTACAATTAAAAGCGCAGAAACCCCGATTAATCCAAAAAGGGTTACCCCTATAAAAACTTTATCAAAACTAAAATAAGTAAGCGCTAATCCTCCTAAAATTCCTGCGATTCCAGGCCCTATGCCGACTGCAACAGCGTCAATTCCCCATTCAGTGGATTCTTTTCCTTTATCCATATGCCGAGAATATAAACAAGTCCAGCCAGCAGATGACATCGCCAGCGAAGCTCCCAAAATTGCTTGTAAAATATAAATATGCCAAGGCAAACTTGAATAAATATATCCTATTGGAACAAGCGCTGAAATAAATAATCCATAAAACATTAAATGGTAGGAAATTTTTTGGCCTTTATCGGCGTACATTCCAAAAGGAATTCTTAAAACAGAACGCGTAATAAGACTTATTCCAGCAGCCAATCCCACAACAAATGCATTTCCTCCGACGATTAAATCAAGAATAAATATTGCGAATATCGGGGAAATCAAACCCCAGCCGGTATAAAATATCAAATCAGACAAAACAAGATACTTGATTATTTTATTTAATTTTAAATTCATTTTTTATCCTTCGGCACCAGCGCAAAAAAGCTGTATTCTGTAATTGCTTTTTTGGCAAGATCTTTGACATCTTTTAATTTAACTTTAGAAATATTTTTTTCGTATTCATAAAAATCTTTTGCATCTCTCTGAATTTCTGAAACCAAAAGATTTACCATCTGCGTCTGGGAATCTTCCATAGAAATTTGATAATTTCCAATAAGCTGTTCTTTAGTTTGATTTAATTCTTCTTCATTCAGTTGAGCTGAAACTTTTTCAAATTCTTTTGTAATTAATTCTTTAACTTTATCGACATTCTCTTTCATTGTTCCAGCATAAATTAGATTATACGCAAAATCCCTGTTAATATTTGAATCCCCATGAATAGCATAAGCTAAATTTCTTTTCTCCCTTATTTCTTCAAACAATCTTGAAGACATTCCTCCGATCATTAAACTGCTCAAAACTTTTGCAGAATGGCATTTATCGTCATTTGATACAGGGACATGATATGCAAAAACTAAATTTGCCTGATCAACTCCTTCTCTTTCTTCTATTTTAGTTTCATTTTTTAATTCAAACTTTTGCTTTGGAATTTGAGATTTCCCGCTTCCAAAATTTTTCTCGGCAAATTTTATTATTTGTTCAAAATCGGCGTCACCGACAATGCATAAAATAAAATTATTTGGTTCGTAAATTTGTTTGAATTTTTCCATAATTTTTTTTCTGTCAATAGGGTTCATTGTTTCACGAGTCCCAATCAAATTCAAACCCAGAGGTTTTCCATATAATAAACTTTGAATTTCATCAAAAACATAAATCTTTGGAGTATCTCTCCTCATTTTAATTTCTTCAAAAATAACTTTTCTCTCTTTTTCAAGTTCTTTTTCATCAAACACTGAATTTTTGATTATATCCGCCAAAACATCCAAAGCAATATCCAAATGTTTAGAGGGCATCTTGCAATAGTATGCCGTAATTTCTTCCGAAGTAAACCCATTTAATTCACCGCCATTTTTCTCTATTTCTTCTGCAATCTGCTTTGAAGTTCGGGTTTTAGTTCCTTTATACATCATATGCTCAATAAAATGTGAAATTCCTTTTTCTGAAATCTCTTCATTAATCCCTCCTGCTCTGACGGCAAAAGCAACACTGACGACTGGAACATTTCTTTTTTCAAAGATGACAGTCATTCCGTTTTTCAAAACTTTTTTATGAAAATTTTTACTTAGATCCATTTTTTAACTTTTTTGGAAAAATGATTTCTACAAAAAATTTCCAATTTTTTAATTAAGTCCATCATCTAAAGAACACTCCTGCAGGATATATAAAATTAATCTCTTTTCCTCAAAACAATATATCGTTCTCCTCCAATTTCAAAATCGTCTAAAATCTTAAAATTTTCCCGGATAAAATCCAAAATCCAATTCCTATTTACTAAAAAGTGTTTTCTTTTTATCATGCTTCTTGTAGCAAAACTTATAACCACTTTGTCAGCTAATGGAACAATTTCCTTAAGAAGTTTTTTAGAATAATCGCTTTCCAACATTTCCAAAGAATCTAAAACTTTAAATAAAAAAATTACTCTTGCATTCTTAGTTTTTTCTACCATTGTAGTTTCTTTTTTTCTAAAAAAGAAACCCATTTTTCTACCATTGTAGGTTCTTTTGGTAAAAGAACCCCATTCTGTAATTATTTTTTTTATTTTTTCTAATTCAAATAAACTTTCATGAATTGCCTTTGCTGAAAGATTTTCTTTTTTAAAATAATTATTCATCAAACCTACTAATTGCCCTATTGATTCAATTGCAGTATAATCAACTTTTTCTTGAAAATATTTATAACTAAAACCATTAACTCCTGCGCCTAAATCAATAATAGTTATATTTTTTGTTTCAAAATTTTTAAGTAATCTCCTATAAAGGTTTTCATAATATCCTAAACGCTCTCTTGTAGAAAGATGTTTTCTTAAAATCCATTCTTCGCTTTTATTTTTTGGAGACAATAATTTCTGGCTTGTAAAAGCTCCAAAAACTTTATGTAATAATTCCCTAATCAGCCTTATTTTCTCTTCATCACTAACCTGCCTTTTTTCAAAATGTGAAAAAGCAATTTCAATATCTTTTTCAGGAAGCTGGGAAAATTCTTTTTTTTGAGTTATTTTTTTTATTAATCCTGATTTGTTCATTTTCTGGGGAAGGTTTAATTATTTAAATACCTGCCCGTTTTACTCGCAGAAATTAATATTCAAAAAAGTCGTTTTAGATTAGAATATAAAGGATCCAAATTAAAAAAAGAAAACCCGCCCTTTTTTTCTCGGGCGGACTTAAAAAACTTTGATTAAATTCTTCAATTAGATATTTAATTTAAAACAATTACATCTCCAGAACCGCTTCCTGAACTATCGCTTCCAGAATTGTCTGAATCATCGGAACCGCTTGAATCGTCAGAATCAGATCCTGAATTAATAGAATCGTCATCAGAATCTCCCATTTCATCTAAAGTTTTTCCAAGAGCTTTCATTCTTGCTATTGCAGCTAAATCTTTTGCATCTTCTGCAAGTTCTTCAGCTTCCTCAAAATTTCCAGCATTAAAAGCTGCTTCTGCGTCAACAAGCATTTTAACTGCATCACTTAAAAATTGTTCTGCTGCGCTGGTTTCTTCACCATCCGCTTTAGCTTCAGCTATTTTCAATTTAGCGTCTGCAATTTCTTCTTTTGCATCTGCAATTTCTTCAACGGCATCTTCCTGATCATCTATTCCAAGCTCGTCTTCAAGCTCGTCTTCAACATCGTCAGCATCTTCACCTTCAAACTCTTGCTCAATTTCTATTTTTATCTTGCTTTGTTCGTTTTCAATTTCTATTTTTATCTCTCCAGTAAAACCTTCAAGATTAGCTAAAATTGAATCAATCAAAGCCTGTTGCTCGGGGGTGATTTGGCCTTCAATTTCTCTTTTGATTCTTAAAGAACTTTCTATTTCATCTATCTCATCATCAAGTTCTTCAATATCCTGTTCTAATTCAAGTTGTTTTTTTAACGCTTCTTTTGAATTATCTGCTTGAATTTCTGAAATTTCTTCTTTCAATTCAGCCATAATTTCTTGGTATTCTTCAGCAGCATCTTGAGCGCTGTCGCTGTCTCCTTCATTAGCTTCTTCTTCTAGTTCTGCTAATTTTTCACATGCGCTTGTAAGTTCTTTAGCAATTTTATTTTCTGGGTCAGCTGTTAAAGCTAAACTAATATCTTCTGCAAAACCATCAAGAAAATAAAAAGGACTGCTTGGCGTTACTCCTGCTTCTACTCCCGCGCATATTCCCTCTTGAGGGCTTGTTTGAGCCAGGGCAACCGGCATTGAAAAAACCAAAGTAAACGCAATAAACACGATTGCAAACATACTTAATATTTTTTTCATTTTTTATTTGACCTCCTTACATTTGTATAATATACAAAACCAAAGGTCTTGTGTTTTTCTTTTCATAACAATCTTAGACATAAAAACTATTTAATAAATCCCTGAAACAAGAATGGAACAAGATGGAACAATGCAGAACAACTTTTATTTTATTTTCAATTTAATTTTATTTGTATTTCCAAAAGGAATTTTCTGAATAATATTTCTTGCCTCAAGATTTCTTATTATCCTGCTTAATTTAGCCTTAGAAAAATCTGTTTTTAACTGAAGTTGTTTCTGCCATAATTCTTTTTTATCCGCATTTTTTAATTCATCTATTATTTTCTTTTCACTTTCCATAAGATGCCCTTCTAATATTTCTGTTTTTGATTTCCCTTTTTTTCTTTTTATTGCTGTCACTTGTTTTTTCTTTTTTATTTTCTTAATATATAAAACATAAAATAAAATTCCAACAATTAAAGCAATTATTAAAATAAAATTTAAATTAAAAAGATTGGCTATTTGTTCTGAAATTACCGAAACTTCAAACTTTTCATTTAATTCCTTTTCTTCCCACTTTAAGATAATTCTCTGGCCATCAGAATAAATCTTATCTGCTTCTGGACTTATAAAAAATGATTTGTCCTTGTCTGAATCTTCTGGAATAATATATCCCAATGGCAATTTCAAAACAAAAATAAATTCTTCAGTCTCAGCAACCGGCTCATAACCAGAACGAAACATTAATCTCTCTTGATTCAATTTAATCAAAGGATAACCTGAATCAAATTCTATTTTTAAAAAATGTTTTCCGATAAAAGACTTTTCAAAATTGCACAAAACTTCTGTTCCCCCTATCTTTTCTTTGATCTCACAATTTTCAAGTTTTTTGTTATCCATATAAATTTGCAAATTTTCAACTCCCGGAACTAAAAAGAGATTAATTGAATTTTCAAATTTATCCGCATTTATAAAAATTTCAATAACTTCGTGGATTTCATCTTTTGAAATTATCTCCGCTGTTTCCTGATAAGAATCATAAACAACTGAAGCAGACAAAAAAATAGAATTCAAAATAAGCAAAAAAATAAAAATTCCAATTAAAAAGATTTTCTTAAAATGTTGAGTCATTTAAGTGTGGGGGATTTCTCATTTAAAAAATCTTCCAAACCCGCAAAATTAAAGTCCACAAATAAATTATTAAAACAACATTCTTTAATTAAAGTATGCCAGTAAACGCTTCGCCGGAATACGGACATGCAGAAAAAGAATATCACTTAGCTAAGACTACAGAAGAAAAAATTGAAAAATTAAAAAAGATGCTCTCTGTAGCTCCGAAACATAAAAGCAGCGAGAATTTAATCAAGCAATTAAGAACCAGATTAAAAAAATTTCAGGGAGAAATAGAAAGAGCAAAAAAACTTTCAAAAAGCCGCGGCGGAAAAACGGGAATAAAAAAATCAGAAATGCAGGCAGTAATTATTGGCGTCACAAATTCCGGAAAATCTTCCTTATTATCTTTGTTGACAAATGCCCGTCCAAAAATTTCTGAAATAAATTTTGAAACCACCCGCGCAATACTTGGAATGATGCCCTATCAGGGAACGCAAATCCAGCTGATTGAAATCCCCGCTATTGATTCTGAATTTTATGATAAAGGCACAGTTTATACTGCAGATAGCGTTATAATTTTAATCCAAAATCTTGAAGAATTAAAAAAAATAGAATCTCTCTTGCAGACAAATGGAAAAGAAATAGTTGTCCTGACAAAATCTGATTTATTATCGGAATTAGAAAAAAGAAGATTGGAAGCAACTTTAAAATCAAAATATAAAAATTATGAATTTGTTTTTATTTCCTGTATAGCTCGCGAAGGAATTGGTGACTTAAAAGAAAAAATTTTCAAAAGTTTTAATAAAATCAGAGTTTATACAAAAGAACCCCGGAAAGAAAAATCAAACAATCCGCTTGTCCTTGAGCCGGAAGCAAATGTAAAAGAAGTTGCTGAAAAAATATTAAAAGGATTTTCAGAAAAAGTCAAAGAAACAAAAATTTGGGGGCCTTCATCAAAATTTCCAGGACAGAAAGTCGGGCTTCAGCATAAATTAAAAGATTTAGATATTGTGGAGTTTAAAACGAGATAAATTAATATTTGTTTAAAAGAACATATCCCTTACCTGGATCATAAAGATGAGCTCTGCCATTAATTATTTTCTGAGAAGAAAATACATTTTCAGAAGTTGAATAAAAAGTGCCCTTCACTGAATTAATCCCTTCTTTTTCAATAACAGCAAGATTTGCTTTTTCCTTTTCTGCTTTTGCGCAAACAGCAAGATATAATCTCTCTTTAAGAGTAGACTTCCCTAATAGACTTGAAAATATAATTCTAGATCTCGAAGTAGATCCATTTAAATAAAATTTTCCAACCTCTTTGCCAGCCAAGTTTTCCAAATTAATATCGTTCTTTTTTGCTATTAATAATTTTTTTTCCGTCATAATTTTTGTTGATTGGCAATTTATTAGAATGTATGATTTAGTACAGCATATCCGCTTGTTGGAACATATAAACTATGATTTCCCCTAATTATCTCGCTATTGCAAAGAGGATTTCCAGGAGTTGCGTAAAAAGTGCCATTAATTGAATCAGCATTTCTTCCTTCAATCACTGCAATATTTGCCTTTTCTGATTTATGGCGATCGTATAGTTTCCCGTATGCTTTTTCAATTGAACCATTAACCGGAACACTAAATTTCGCTTGAGCGACTAAATTTTCCAAATTAAAATGTTCAATAATCCCAATCAAAAAACCAGTTTTATTTCTTGTATTTTTTTTCATTTTTTAACCTCCTGTTTTATTTAAATTTTGAAGTTAAAAGATAAGAAAAATTTGCCTTTTAAAGCTTTCGGTATAAAAATTTTTACTAAACTCAACTGCCTAAATATTCTTTTTTATTTTTCCAAGAATTTCAGACAGATGTTTTACACAGGAATTTTTTAAATCCATTGGATGAATCTTCTTTTCTGAAAAAGCTTTTTCTAAATCAAAATAATTTTTAAATTCAACTTTTCCCCCAAATTTTTCCGGCCTCTCAATTGCAAATTTCTCATGATATGGAAAAATAATTAATTTAATTATTGACAAAATGGGGTTTTCCTGTATACTTCCTTCAGGACAATATGCTTTTGAAATTTTATTTTGGATTTCTTTATCGGAATCTGAAATTGAAATCATACTTTCTTTAATGCTTGAAGACATTTTTCCATGCTCCGGCCCTTTCAAGCTAGGAATTAGTTCATGATGAATTAAAAATGGCTGTTTATACTTTATTTCCTTTAGACTTTCTAATGCAAGCATATGAATTTTCCTCTGCTCAATTCCTCCAAGCGCACCGTCAACTTTTAAATATTTAAAATCAGCAATTTGCATTAAAGGATAAATCACCTGAGAAATTTTTGCATTTTCAATATCGCGCGCAACTGTCTGCATGCTTCTCAATCCTCTGCTTATTGTATTCTTGAGAGCCAGATTAAAAACATCGTCTATATAATTAAAATTTCTTTGTATTTCCGAGCCCTTTACAAACTCTGCTTTTGATAATCCAAAGGCCTTAAATTCTTTTTCCCATTTTTTTGATTCAGTTCCAATAAATTCCCAATCTCCTTTCTGATTTAAATATGCGTGCCAGTCTGCAAGAAGAACTTTTATTTTAAATCCTGCTTTTTGCAAATCCAAAAGTTTTGTCATACTGACAAGATGACCAAGATGAATATCTCCCGATGGCTCATAACCACAATAAATCACCGGACTTTTTTTCTTTTTTAAAAATTCCGTAATAATTTCTTCATTAATAATTTCAATTGTATTTCTTTTTATCAGCTCCAATCTTTTGTCTATATTCATAATTAAAAAAAGAAGAATTGATTATTAAACTTTACTACATAAATCTTTATTAATAATTTCCCCATTTTGAAGATTATGCAAAACAAGGACAACTCAAACTCCCTAAATTTTTTATGGATTATTCTAATTATCTTAGTTGTTTTTCTTTTAATTTTTTTAATTCAAAATAAAACTTTCACAGGAAAGATAACTGAAAACGAACAAAAAATAAAAATATTGGAAGACTGCGGAGAAAACACTTCTATCTATTATTCGGGAGAATTGTGCTGGGAAAAATATCAAATGCCTAAAACGGCAGATAACTGGACAGACGCAGATAATTATTGCAACAATTTAATTCTCGCGAACCACACCAACTGGAAACTGCCGACGCTGGATGAATTTAAATCTATAAAAAAATATATGCTTACAAACAGCTCGCTTTATAGGGAAAGATTTTTCTGGACATCAACGCCAATGAAAAACAAAGATAAACTTCATGCATACATTAATTTTGGACCGGAATATTATTATTGGAATTATGCTGGAGATTTCAAATCAAATTATGGAGTTAAATGCGTGAGGAAAAATTTGGAAATTCTTTATTAGTTGATTAATATTAATTAAAAAAAACCTGTTCGCTTCGCTCGCAGAAATTAAAAAGATTATTATCGCAACAAAATTCTGAGAACTGAATTAATCAATATTAAAAAAATTTGGTTCATCTATTTATCTAAATCATCCCCAAAACCATCTTAAGAATCTACTATCAGAAATAACTCCACCCGTAACTGGTGCAGATTCAGTTGTTCCACTTGTTGTAGTTTCTGATGAAGATGTTGGTGCTGTATTTTCTGGATTAAATCCTGTTGTTCCTTCGGTTATTGTTGGTTCTCCTCCAAATCCTTGTTGAGGATTAAATGTTCCTGATTGTTGATATCCTTCAGGTGGTTGTTGATAATTTTGATATCCTTCTGGAGGAGACATCATTTTTCCGTCTTTAAAATCATCATATCTTTGTTGGTTATCAAATTCTTGTCTAAACATTTCTGGATTTTCATTTTGATAATCTTGGAAATTATTTTCATTAAATGCAGGTCTATCTATTTGGTTAAAATTTTCTTTAAAATCCCGTTGATATTCCACAACATATTGAGTAGCTCCCTCATAACAATTTACTTTTTCTTGAAGATCTTGAATATCTTTACAATTGCTTCCTGACCTCTGCATATTTGGTCTAGTTCCTTGTGCATAAGTTCCACCCTTAAGACAGCTTTGCTGTCCTTGGTCATTAATTCCTGGATTTTCTCCTGGAGGACATTGTCCATTGTTTGCTCCAAATCCTCCAGGTCCTCCACTAAATTTACTTTCCATAAGTTCTCTACAATCTGCAGGATCATTTCTATCACTTCCATCTAATCCAGCCTCAATACATTCTGGCGGAGCATTTGAACTAAACATAAATTTTCCACAGTCTTGAGGATTTGAAACTCCAGCCTCAACACATTCAGACGGAGCATTTTGCTCAAACATAATTTTTTCGCAAATTTGTCTTCCCTCTCTTTCATTCTGAACATCAGCGTCAATAAGCGCTTGTCTGCATTCTTCTGGAGCGTGAACATTTATCATAATCTTTGCGCATTCTTTTGGAGTTTTTGCATTTGCTTCTTCACATTCAGGAGGAAGAAACATTCCATATTTATCTTCATTCATTCCACTCTCAATTCTTTCAAAGATATCTTGCAAATAATCTGGAAGATTATCTGTAGGCATTTCTAAATTATCTAATTTTTCACAAGCTTCTTTATTATTCTCAATCTCACAAGCAGTAGCTAAAGGCGCTGCAACAGAACACGCTTCAGCAAAATCAGGGTAAGCAATTTCTTCACACGCGCAATCTTGTCCTGAAGTTTCAAAACACTGTGACATTATCTCTCCAAATTTCAAAGCTTCCTGTCTTTGTTCTTCTGTTAATTTTTTATCAAAATTTCTTCTCCAATCAGAATCATCTTCTCCAGTGCTACAAACTTTTGAATATTGCGATGGATCTAATTTTGATAATTGAGAGCATAATTCAGATATTTTATCTGCAATTTCAATTGCAGTAACTACTTTTTTTTCGCTTTCTAAAACTTCTGTAACGAATTCTGCTTGAGTTTTATCAGGCATTTTTTCTTGAATATTTTTAATTGCATTTGTTCTTCCAACTGCTCCTCGGAGTTCTTTATCTCTATTAGCTGGATTAAAATTATCTTCAAACTTATTAGCATATTTTTGATATCCCTCAAAAGATTCCCTTGCCTCATCAATCTTTCCTTCTTTAATCATTTGTTGCATTCCCGCAACTCTTTTATCCATATTTGCTGAAGGATCCCTAAAATTACTTAAAATTTTATCTTCAATAAAATATGCTCCACTATCAGGAGTTATTCCTGGCTCAGTTTCAAGCTGTGCATCTGAAAATTCAGAAAACTTTTCTTCTCCAATTATATTCTCAATACCCGTCTCATCTTCAGTTGTTACAACAGATGTTTCAGAATCAACTGCAGTTGTTTGTTCATCTAAAGCCGCTTCACCAGCGCTTAAATCAAAATTTTCTTGAAAAAGTTCTGCATCGGTCTGAGCAATAACTCCAAACATAAAAATAAAACTTGCTAAAAGTATTAAACTAAAAATTATCAAACCCTTTTTTTGCATGATTGTTCTAATAAAAAGGTATTTATAAATTTAATTGAACTGCTGAAACTATTAAAAATCTTTGACTTCTCTTGAAAATTATAAAAAAACAATTGCAAAAAAATCCCCATAAAAATAAAAAGTAAAAAATTCATAAAAATAAAATGCTCATTCAAATTCTTTTAGCAATTTTTGCAGGAACTTTTTTTGGAGTTTTCACAGGATTAATTCCAGGAATTCACGTAAACCTCATCGGAGTTTTTTTAATTTCATTGTCTTCAACGCTTCTTTTTAATATAAATCCGCTCTATCTTGTAATATTCATCGTCGCAATAGCAATTACCCACATCTTTATTGATTTTATTCCAAGCATTTTTCTTGGATGCCCCGATACCGATACAGAACTTTCAATTTTGCCCGGACACGAGCTCTTAAAAAAAGGAGAAGGTTATGAAGCAATAATGCTGACGGCTTATGGAAGCTTGGCTGCTGTTTTTATTCTTGTTTTAATTTTCTATCCTTCTCTCTGGTTTTTTCCAAAAATTTATACGCTGACAAAAAATATAATTCCATATATTTTAATTGCAGTTTCTGGAATTCTTATTTTAATGGAAAGAAAAAAAGGTTATGCATTATTAGTTTTTTTATTGACGGGCATTTTAGGATTCGGCGTCTTAAATCTTCCTGAATTAAAAGAACCGCTTTTGCCTTTGCTTACTGGATTATTTGGAAGTTCAATGTTATTAATGAGTATAAAAAACAAACCGCAAATTCCGGAACAAAAAACAGAATTTCAATTTGAAAAAAAGAAAAATTTTAAGCCGGTATATGGAGCGCTTATTTCAAGCCCTCTATGTGGTTTTCTTCCAGCTCTTGGAAGCGGTCAGGCAGCAATACTCGGACAAACAATTATCAATTCAAATAAAAACGACAATAAAAGTTTTCTTATTCTCCTCGGAGCGACGAATATTCTCGTCATGGGATTTTCATTTGTTACGCTTTATTTAATTTCAAAAACAAGAACAGGCGCGGCGTATGCAGTTGAACAGCTTCTTGGAAATTTATCACTTAAAATATTAATTTTAATTTTAATATCAATTTTAATTTCGGGAATTCTTGCGTTTTTCATTACAAAATACTTAGCAAAAATATTTTCATCAAAAATAAATCAGATAAATTATTCTCTGTTTTCAAAAATTGCTTTAATAATTTTAGCTGTAATTGTTTTTTTGGTTTCAGGATTTTTGGGATTATTGATTTTAATTATTTCAACTCTCACAGGAATTTACTGCCTTTCTCTTGATGTCAAAAGAACAAATATGATGGGGTGTTTGCTGATTCCGACCATTTTGTTTTATTTGTGGGGGATATGAAAAGATTAATCCCCAGTTTCTAAATAAGACTCTTTCTTATTGGGATTAAAAAAGAAGTTGAATTTTCCCTGTAAGAGGAAATCTACTCCTAAAATCGTCGGCGGAGGAGTACCTTTGACTAATTTTGTCGGTACTTGAATAGAAGAAATTTTAAGATTTCTCTCACCAAATATTAATTCTGCTTCTGGTAATACTCTTGTTTTTATCTGAGCCCCGCCTAAATTAATTTCTTTTTCAGCTCCTTCCAATTTTCGAATTTGTACTTGAGATAACCTCATTCTTTGTATATCGCCCCACCCTAAAATTGTTGTAGGACTACCAGTATCTATTATAGCGCTAACAATACCAAAAATTTTTGGTTCCTGAGATTTAATACAAACAGATATCACTGGGCGAAGTCCTCCAGCAAAAAATTCAACCCTAACCGGAATCCTCATTAGAATAAAATTACAGTCCCCTCAGGATAAACATATTCTATTACAATATAAGCTGGATTTTTGCCTTTACTTTCTACTAATTTAACCACCCCGTTAAAGTCTTTACCTGAGGCTATAACCTCCTTATTATTTATCGCCACAAAATTACCAACAAATTTTTTCTTTCTGAGTAATTCAACATTTTCATAAAACCATCCGCTATCTTCTTCAAATCCATTAATTTCCTTTAACAATTGGATATTCTTAGAGTCCATAATATGCTTACCTATTTTCTATTTATAAATTTTTTGTTCTCTTTTCTTCAAAAAACCCCAAAGAATAATTCCCCATAAGTAATAATATAACGCCATAAAAACATTTATTAAATCTCTTTTTCTTATTGAAATATGAATATCAAAAATATCCTAACCTCAATTTTTGTAATGGTAATTATAGTTATTGTCTTAATGCTTGTTTTTCCCCAGGAAAAAACAGGGAATGTAACAGATGAAAATTTAAAAATAAAAGATTGCGGAGAGGGAACTGTATTTTATGAAGGGGAAAATTTATGCTGGCAAAAAAGCGCAAAACCCGAGCCTGCGGCAAACTGGCAAGATGCAAATGATTATTGCGCTAATTTAGAATTAGGAAAAAATCAGGACTGGCGACTTCCAGAAATAGATGAATTAAAAAGTTTAGTTGTAGCAGTACCTCCGGAACAAGTTACAATTGATACTGATTTTTTCACAGACACTCAAACAGATTATTATTGGACAGCAACTGAATATGTAACTCCAGCAACTAAAACAGCTACTCACTGGTATGTTTATTTCAAAACGGGCTACGACGGAATCGCGCCTGACTTTAAAGAAAATTATGAAGCAAGATGTGTGAGAGATAATCTTTTAGTTTAATGATTCGGACAATTTATCTCAATTGCTTTCTCAAAAAATTTGTGTAGATTATCTGGATAATAATTTACAAATTCTTCAGCAGTCATGATAGCATATTTAAATCCTTTTGGAAATATTTCACAAATTTTCTTTTGATAAGAATTATCCTCTGATTGAATATCAACAATATAAACCTCTTTTGTTGAAACTTCTTTAAACAATTCGTTTAAATGATTATCTAAATCATTAAAACTATATCCAATGATAAATATTCTTTTAGCTTCTTTTAATTTTTCTTTTGCTATCTCAAAAGATTTAATAAAATAACTTTGAAATAAATTAAATAAAATATTTTTTGATTTTTTATCTAATGGAGGTATAATCACTTGGATATACTCATTTTTATTGTGTTCAAAACCCATATCTTCCCCATAATCTCCATGTGTTTCTATCCAAGTTGTATAATCTATAAATTCTTTATTATCATTTGTATAAACAAATAAAAAATCTTGTTTTTCAAGTTCGATATTCATTTTAGATTTTTTTATATAAGCATGACCTCCATGAAGTTTTAGTATGAGCGGGTATCCTATTTCTTCACTAAATCCAAAATATTTATTCTCAATTTTGGATGCTCCATTTTCTTTAATAACTTTTTCTGGAGGAAATTCTCTTTCAATAAAGTTATCATAGTTTGGAGTTATAACAATATTTTTTCCATCCATAATCTTATTATAATAATTAAGTTTTCTCTTTTCTCTAAAATATTTTAAATAATTAAGATATAACATCCATTGTATTAAATTCATGATTATTTTAAAAAATTCTTTCTCATTTTCAAGATCAATAATGGTTTGACAGATATCTTTTTTGACATAATTTTTTGTCTCTGGAAGTTTCTCAAATAATTTCCCCAGATCATCTTGAAGTTTAAAATCATTACAAATTGATTTTTTTTCTTCATCTGCTAACCAAGTATAATCTTTTAAAAAATTATATGCTGATTTATCAAATTGGCTTATATAATTAAACCACTCACTAACTAAAGGAATATCATACTTTTTAGAAAATCCAGCGCCTACAAAAAATACATCTTTTTCTTCACTCATCTAAACCTTCTTTGAATATCCTTTGCCCTTCTTTAGAAAAATTAAATAAAAAATCGGACATTTATTTGTTTAATTAATTTAAATACAAACACTTTTCACTAACTTAAGAGCTTCAAAACTATCCTTTCTAAACATTTCTGCAGTTGTGAAATTTGCAGTATAACTACATGTTTGAGTTTCAGTAAGAATATCGAGATTATATTCTTGAGAAGAAGGAGAACTCCTAACTAATACTCCAAAACCAGTGGTTACTTGCAAATCTACAGCCCCTTTTTTATCCATTGATAATGTACTTCTTTCTTTAGAAAATTCTAAATTATTAACCGTGTATCCTTGATCTTCTAAAAACTGAATTGCATCTTTTTTGCTTATTGTCGATTCTCCTGTCGCTGGATTAGCTAATCCAACTATATAAAAAAGCAATAAAAGAGCAGAAATAACTAATATGGTAATTGCAAAAGCTTTTTGATTGTATTTAACTAAATGGATTATAGAAACAATAATAATAAAAATTAATAAAATCAAAAACAAAAGATTTATCGCAGCAGAAGTAATCAAAAAAGAAATTAAAAATAAAAGAATCATTAAATAAAAACTAATTCTCAAAGAAAACCAAACAAATCCTTTAGGTTCACCCTTTATACTCTTCACACCCTTTTTCATAAATACTTAAATCTGAAGAAGTTTTTAAACTTATTCTAAAACCACTTTTCAATTTTTTCCTGTTTCTCCAACTCTCTCCCAAAAATAGATTCAATATATCTTTTAATTAATTCTAAATTTTGTTTTAAATACGGCGACAAATTATATTTCGAAGCTAAATCCAACGCTGGCTCTAAATATTTTTTAATCCCTCCCTCATGAATTGTAAAAATTAATTTTCCTTTGCAGACTGGACACACTCCTTTTAACGGGGGTCTTCTGACGATTTCATTGCATTTAACGCATCTAAATTCCTGCAACGAGAATCCTCTTAAATTTCCGCGCATATCTCTTATAAAATGTCTTTCAATAATCATTCTCGCAATATCTGAAGTGTCTGCGCTTCTTAATTTTTCAACCAATTCCATCTGATGCTGAACTTTTTCCTGCATCGTCGCCAAAAGTTTGTAAGAAGAACACGAAACTCCTTCGTTTAAATTTTCAGTATCATGGGTGAATCCAAGCCCCTTAAACGGATCTTTATTATTTCTCAAAATTTTTTTAATATTATCAATTTCAAGAACTTCTGAAGAATGCGCTTTTTTTTCTGCTTTTCTATATAATTCAAGAGGATAACTTTTCTCTTTTCCTAAAACTTCAAAATCCAATATTTGGTCATCAACCTCTCCGGCATCAATTTTTGCATTTAAAACAAGCGGAGCATCCTGCGTTCCTCCTCGATGAGCGGGCAGAAATTCTCTTGAAAAATTAAGCAAAACATCTCCTAAAAGCATAACTGAAGCTTCATCTCCGTCGCAGTCACGGCGAATAGCTGCATGCATATACGGGCTTGCCAGCAATCCCTGAGTATTTGAAAAACCAATAAATCTGCAGACAACTCCTGCGCAATTATGCGGAGCCATGCACACCCCAAGCTGGCCGATTAAATCTTCTTTTAATTTAATGTTATAAAAACTTTTTAATTCGTAAAATTTTTCTAATTCGTCATCTATAAATTTTGCAACTTTAAAAAAAACATCATCTGCCTTTTCATCTGGAGAACTTTTGCAACATGGAAGTATGATGTCGTGAGGCATTAATTCCAAAATTTGCTCTGAATTTTCAAGAGGTTTTCCGTGAATATCTTCATTATATCCAATCTCTAAAAGTTTTTCAACACTCACGGAAATTTCTTTTGGCTTAAAACAAATTAGAGGGAGTTCGGTGGCATCCAGCCTGATAGTTCCGTCTTTATTAACCTGCAGACCATATTTTGCTCTTAAAATTCCTTTAGCAAGATTTTCTACAGCGCGGTTTTTGGAAGAAGTTCCGCGGACGCCTTTGATTAAGGGAGGAATTTCATTTTCTTTTAAACAAAGTTTTTTTACAGCGCCGTCAAAATAATTTTTAATATCTAAATTTTGATTTGAGTATGACGCCCCTTTTACCTCTCCTCTTGACGGCTCAAAAGATTTTTCATCATCTTTAAAATAAAAATATTTCTTTTTTGTCTTGCTCCAGCAAACTTCGCACTTTGGATAAATCATTTCTTTCTGGCATTTCTCGCAAAAATAAATTGGAAAAGCGCTTCTGACTCTTCCGACTTCACATGCTTCCTGAACACTTCTTAACCTTCCACCTTCTCTGCCAACTGGAAAAAGCGCATTCGGACTTCCAATTAATTTTCTTAATTTTGATTTTTCAGGGCGCCCCATTCTCGCGCCAATAAATTCCCCCGCTTTATCCTTAATAACAAATTTAGAAGATTTATTTATAATTTCTAAAATTCCAACAGCATTAGTAAATTCATTAAATTTTTTTTGCGCAATATATTCTTTTAAAAAAATTTTTTCTTTGCCGTTAATAAAATTATCGTCTATTCCAAGATTTGCTAAAAGAGCTTTGCTGTTTTCTTTGCTCAACACGACATTTTCAATGCTGACATCGTGCTCTATCCCCAGTAATTCCAACGCCCTTTTTCCGACAGCAAATTTTTCCTGTTCCGTCTTATTATATGGAAAAATAATTTTCTCATTTATCCATGAATGGCTTAACCAGTCAATTAATTCATTAAATTCTTCTCTTGAAATTTGCGTCCAGTAAAAAATATATTTTGGGTGCAAGGGAATTTCATAAATCTTGCTTAATTCAACTGCTTTTTCAAAATCAACATTTAAATAATCAATTTCGTAATTTGGATCTTTAATTTGGCTTTTTTCTAAAGACGAATTAATTAAAAAATTTCCCATTTTTTGTTTTTCTTTCAGTTCTAAATTCCACCACTCTTCAACATATCCGGGTTTAACCAGAGTTGCATTTCTGTTAACAACGTCGCTAAATGGAAACAAAATGTCTCCAAGATAAATTATTTCTTCAGTGTCTTTATAAAAATTTTCCGCCTCTTTCCTTGTTTTTAATTTTTTTACGCTTCCATTAAATAATTTAATAATCGGACCATCAATAGAATCGCAGGATGTAACTGCGCACCCTTTTGTGGGGCGTTCAACTTTTAACTGCGTTCCAATTGCAAGAAAATCGTCGGTAATCGCCATTGTTGCAGGATGCACAGAAGTTGCGCTAAACCCGGAAACTCTTGATCTCCCATATCTAAATCTAAACCCTCCAGATTTGCTGGGATGTCCATAAACGGGTCTTCCAGCGACGAGGTCTTTAATATATGCAGGGATATCTCCTTCTTTATTTACTTTAATGCTTTTTTTTTCATGCAAATTTATATAATCTTTTAACCAATCAAAACCGGTTGATTGAATTCCATTTTTTTTTGCATTATTTAATAATCTAAATCCTTTAGCTGCTTTTTGAGCCAGCCCCTCGCCAAGAATAAGACAAAACCCGCTTCTCAAAAAATTCGTATCAACTCTTTCCAGATTTTTATAATTTGGAACTTCTATTTTTTCAGAGGGCTCTCCTGAAATTTGAATAGGCAAGTTCCTCGCTAAAAAAAGAGCCTCTTCTTCTAAAGGCATATATTGCAGATTAGCAATACGCTCGTGAAAATGCGACATCTCAGCATAAGTTCTTTTTGCCTCATTTTCAGTCGGATCATATTTTGCAAAGCCAAATAATTCTCTAAGATAATCAATTAATATCAAGACAAGACAGGATGCAGTTGTTCCAGCAGACCTGATTGGTCCTGAAAAACTTGCTTCAAGATAATCTTTATTATCTCTGGTCTTTCTGACTTTTAAACCTGTAAATCCTTCAATTGGCGACGAGACAACTGCTAAAGTCGCATATGCAAAACCCACTCTGATGCCGGCATCCATGGATTCAATTAGGTTATCAAAACTGCAAAATTTTTGACGCGCAACTTCTTCTGCAATCTTAAAAACAATTGTAGAATCTAATTTTCCATATTCTTTCTCCAGCTCTAAAATTCTTTTTGAAATTCCTGAATCTTTCATCTGAGGATAAATTGTGGAAATTAAACCAACAACTTTTTCAGCCATTGACATTGCCAGAGGAATCTCAACTTCATCGGCGGGATCAAAACCTTTTGCCCTTGCTTCTCCAGCCATTCCATAAACTTTATCAACTTCTTTTCTTAAATTTTCAAAATATATTTGAGTGTTCATTTTTTAACAAAATATTTTACTTTTTTAATTTTTTGAGAATTTTGTTTTTCTAAATTAATTATTTTTTTATATTCGTTAGACAATTCACTTAATTTTTTAAAAGAACCATTTATTGAAATTTCGGGGTCAATATACCTAAATTTTTTCTTTAATTCTATACCCTCGTCTGAATCAAAAATAGACAAATTATTCCTTAATAAATTTAAATTTTTCAGAATATATTCCTCCTTGCAGGAATTTAATTTTTCCAAAACATCTTCATCTGTTTTATCTAAATCATCAAAAAGAATAATTTTATTGTCTAACGCTTTTTTTAAAATATTTGATAAAATATAATATCTGGTTCTGGCCTGATCGCCCCCCCAATTTTCTTTTTGAAGAAGCATATATTCTTTTGCAAAAATTTCAGCAATCTCTTTTGTTTTAAAAACAATCTGATTATTCTTATTTTCCAAATCTAAAAAAATGTTATTGACAAAATTAAAACCCTTGTCCATTTCCAATTCACGAAGAGAATAATCAAGTCTGTCTGCGCATAAACTTGGCGCTTCTCTCTCTAATAAAGAAAAATTTTCTAATTTTGAAATTTTTTTATAATCCAATTTGTATTTTTCCAGAATATTTTTAACGCAGGAATTTTTAATAAAATCTTCATGTCTTTTATCTTGATAATCTTCTTTTGTTAAATCTCCAAAAACCCCGTCTACAACATGAGAAAATGCAGTATGTGAAACATCATGCAAAAGTCCGGCTAATTGCTCTTCCAACCCCGCATTTAATTTTCTTAATAAAATAAAAACTCCAACTGAATGTTCATATCTTGAAAAACCTTTTTTATGATAATATTCGTCAGGAATTCCAAATTGGGCAATTCCCTTTAATCTTTGAACTGGAGATGAATTAATTAAATCAACTAAAACATTTTCTTTTATATTTTCAATGCCATAAATTTTATCTTTTAATATCATTTTTTATCTTCTAAAAATTCCATTTGCTTTATTAATTTTTATTTTCTGTAAAATAGATAATAAAAAAATCCCCATTCTTGCTTTCATTTGGATTTTTCCTTTATGCCCTTCCTTAGGATATGAATACGAATGATTGAAAAAATTTCCTGTTTTTGCCCTATTCAAAATCCAAAATTTTAACTGAGCGGGTTTTTAAATTCAGCATCGGAACTTTGCAATGGTCTGGCTCGTTTCCAAATTTTTCCTGATAGGGAGTCATTGCTTCCCAGCACGAAGTGGAAATAATCAAAATATTATTATAATATGAAACCCCGCATTTGTGCGTATGCCCTGAAACAAAAATATCTGGAACATTTTTAATTATTAATTGATCTTCTTTGTGGGGATAATATTGTGTTGAGCCGTGTGTTGGGGCAAGATGCCTGTGTTTTAATAAATATTTCATAATTTCTTCAGGAGAATTCATTGCCTTTTTTTTAATTAGTTCTGGAATATTTCCTGCATAGTAAGGATAAGAAAAACCGTGATAAGTTAAAACATCAAAGCCGGCAAAATCTTCATGCGCCCCAATATTTAACAGACATGGATTTTCAGTAATAATTACATTTTTTAATTGATGCAATGACCAGGCATATTTTATATCAAAGACTGGTTGGGGTTCCATAAGCCGAACTCCGTCGTGATTTCCGGGAGAAATAATGATCTTTATATGTTCTGGAATTTTTTCCAAAAACCTTGCCAATCGAATAAATTGCTCCTCTAAATCCACAATTTCTAATTCCTTATCTTGTTCCGGATAAACTCCTATCCCGGCGACAAGATCTCCCACAATAAAAAGATATTTTATTTTTTTTATTTCATCTTTGTCATACCCCTCAAGACTGCCGTTTAAATAATTAAAGAATTTAAAAAAACCTTCTTTCAAAAAAAGTTTGCTACCAAAATGAAGGTCGCCAATAAACAGGGCATATTCTTCTATGGGAGATTTTTTTCTTTCAGGAATTTTTGAATCTGGAAAAAAAATTCCATTCGCAAAAAGAATTTTATCATCTCCAGAACATCTAAACCCTAAAACAGAATCCAAACAAATTTCCTCTGCAATTTTATAAAGATCTTCTTTAGATTTGCTGACTAAAATTTTTATTCTGCCGGTTAAATCTTCAATATCTAAAATAATATTTTTGTTCTTTGTAACGCTTTTATTATAGACCATCCCAATAATAGATATCCCCCGTCTTGACCCTGAAATTTTATCTATTGACAAAAGATTGTCTAATTCAAAACGTCCTTGTAAAATCTCCCTCAAATCATTAAATCTTGCTCTAAAATGATTCACAAAATTTTTAACTTCAAGCTTGTCATTATTTTTGGGAGTGTATGAAAGAATATTAATATTTTTTTCAAAATTGCTTTTTTTTAAATCTTCTTTAAAAGGTTCTTCAATTTTAAAAGAGGGTGTAGCATCTGCTTCCTTGGATATTTCAATGCTTAATCCAAGTTTTATCCTTAATTTCTCCAAATTTCTTTTATTTTCTTCAGGCAAGTCTAAAAAAAATTTATTAACTTGTTCCTTATTTCTTTCAAAAAGATTTTTAGTTAAAACATTTTGATGAGTATAGGTTTTAACCTTTTCAATAATTAATTTAATTGATTCAATATCCGAGGTCTCGTTAAACAATTCAAGAATATCTCTGTCTAATAAAAAACCTTTTTCTGCGCAAAATTTTATAATTTCTTTGTTCATGTTATTCCTATAACTGAATAATACAAAAATTTCCTTCACCTCTCCAGAGGTTCTCGTGCCCTCTTTGGGCATGCCCTTCTTTAAGGTATGTTTTTTCTTTATTCATTTTATTTCCTGTTAAATGAATATTGGAAAACTTCCCGTTTTACTCTATTCATTTTTTTCTCGTGGTCTTTAAATTATCAGATTATCAAAAGATTTTCCGTCTTTTGTTCATCTTTAAACGAAGCGCATTCTCACAACTCATAGTTTTCTTTTACATTGTAGCTTCTTTTTTTTGCCCTCCAAGGGTACACTCGGTGCTAAAAGAAAAACCCAAATTCAAACATAATTCAACACTCCTTGAATTATTTCTTTTGCTTTTTCAACAATTAATCTTGGAATTGCAAGTTTTATTTCCCTCATTCTTCCCCCTCGTCCCTTTGAAATAACTCTTACGTTAATAATTCCTAACATATCAAACTCTTGAATAATGTCTGAAACCCGACGCTGTGTAAGGGCATCTATTTTATTTTTAAGACATAGCTCTTGATAAAAATTATAAACATCTCCGGTAAAAATTGGTTCTTTAGAAGAGAATGCTGTGCCTTTAGTCAGTTGCAGCTGCCTTTTGCCTTCTTTATTTTTTTGTTCGGATAACTTAATTATTGAATATAAAACCAGCTGAAATTGTTTTGGCTCTAAAGAAATAATAT
Organism: Nanobdellota archaeon; assembly: GCA_030689875.1. Lineage (GTDB taxonomy): Archaea > Nanobdellota > Nanobdellia > Pacearchaeales > GW2011-AR1 > JWKY01. The sequence goes on along the minus strand of JAUYHR010000159.1, from coordinate 1,306 downwards.
CTAAAATTTTGTCTTTTTCTATTTTTTCGTTAGCTTCATCTATATATTTTAATTTAATTTTTTTTGAATTATCTCTTTCCGTTAATTCTCCTGCGATTCTTAATAAATCTAAAGCCCTTCTTGCATCGCCGTGCTCTCTTGCAGCAAAGGCCGCGCATTTTTCAACAACCCCTTCCTCAATAATCCCTTCTTTAAAAGCTAATTTAGCACGATTGTTCAAGATGTCTTTTAATTGCAGAGCGTTATATGGCGGAAAAACTATTTCTTCTTCAGATAAAGAACTTTTGACTCGCGGATCAACTTGATCTAAAAAAGTTAAATCATTTGAAATTCCTACAATGCAGATCTGGGATTTTGATAATTCTGAATTCATCCGTGTAAGATTATATAAAAAGTCGCTTGAAATTTTTTTTACAGTTTGATCAATTTCATCTAAAATTAAAACGATAAGTTGCTTTTCAGAATCAATAATTTCAATAAATTTTGAATAAACTGCCTGCGTCGGCAAACCCGTATCGGGAACACTTCCCCCCATTTTTTTTATTAATTCCGCCAGAATCCTATATTCAGTATCTGAAATTTTTTTAAGTTTACAATTTAAATATTCTATTCTTAATTTATATTTATTATTTTCTTTTGCCCTTTTAAGAAGCTGTTCCTGGACATATTGCACAGAAAGAGTTTTGCCGCTTCCAGTTTTTCCATAAAGAAATAAATTGCTTGTTTTTTCCCCCCTTAAAATTGGCGCAAGAATAGATGCAATTTGCTTAATCTGCTGTCTTCTATGCAAAATTTCTTCTGGTTTATGGTTGCTCTGCAAAAGACTTTTGTCCTTAAAAATCGTATTTTTATCAAAACTGTCAAATATTTGTTCAATTTCTAAATTTATCATATATCCTCTAAATTTTTTATTATTAAGACAGACAGGTAGATTTCGTATGGAAATTTTGTATGGGTTAATAATTTCAACGGAGAAAATTTAAAAGTTATATAAATGATTATGACCACTAAAAAATAAGGACGCCTAAATTTCCCATGGAAAAGGATAATATGAAAAAGAGGATTTTTTAAACAAATTAAAAATAAAAGCTTAAATTTCCTACGGAAACGCTTAAAACCATTAGAAAATTATTTATTTTATTTTCCCTATACTGCAAGAAACGCTTAAAACCATTAGAAAATTATTTATTTTAAATTATTTATTTTATTTTCCCTATACTGCAAGAAACGCTTAAAACCATTAGAAAATTATTTATTTTAAATTATTTATTTTATTTTCCCTATACTGCAAGAAACGCTTAAAACC
>JAUYHR010000154.1 GCA_030689875.1 Nanobdellota archaeon | reverse complement strand
GTTGCTCTATCCAAGCTGAGCTACCCGGGCGAAATTTTTTCAAGTTTTTTAATAAGAATCGGATATAAAGATTTTCCTTTTTTTGTTTTGATTCGTTTAGGAAACTCTTTTTTCCAAAATTCAATCATTTTAATCCAATCTTCTTTTCTGTATTTTTCTTTTAAATGAATAATAGATAATTTACTTAGATTATCAGCATCTACAATTATCTTTTCATCTTCTAAAATCCCTTCATGATTATCAGCAGATTTAATCAATCTTAAAATCTTTTTTATCTTAGTCTCTTTAAAATTGAATTTGCTCAAAAATTTTCTCGTAAAAATTAAAGAGTTTTTATTGGCTTGAATTTCATAAAATTTTAAATCTGAAAAAGAAAGTTTATTTTTTTTATACACTTCTTTCCACCCTATGTCGTGAATATAACCGGAAATAATTAATTCGTTTAAATCTCGCCTCCCAATTCCAAGTTTTTTAATCCAAAAAACAACTCGAAGTGCATGATTCCAATCTCCCAGACGACATTTAATAATTTCTTTTTTTGCTTCTTTTTTATATTTTTTTTCATTAAATTTCATTTTAATTTATGCGGGTAAAAGGATGCTCGCAAGCCCACTCGAATTTTTCAAATTTGGCTTCGCAATAATATCTCGTGAACATTGCTCGTCGAACCGAGGTTCTCATCCAATTTAATTAAATGCAATTTTCAATTGCAAAATGCGGGTAAAAGGATTCGAACCTTTGTAAGCACTAAGCTAACAGATTTTGAGTCTGTCCCGTTTGACCACTCCGGCATACCCGCTTATAATTTAAAAAATCCAAGAACATTTTAAAGTTATTGATTTTATCTCGCGGGGTGGGAAAACTCGTTTGATCCGAGAGTTTGCACGAGACAAACTTATTTGTTTAATTCCGAGTGCGGGCTCGAGCAGAGCGTTTTGACTTTGACAAACATTTATTTTAATTAATTTACTTATAACAAAGTCGGGACGCGAGTTCTCCGGCATACCCGCATAAAAATAGTCATAATCCTTTATATAATTCTTTGTTACTTTAATTGGTCTTTTCCTTGTCAAGTGAGAGATTTTTTATAATCTATTTTCTTTGAATTTTTATGATAAAAGAGTGGATAAATCAGATTGTTTGTGGAGACGCGATTAATTTAATTAAAGAAATTTCGAATGAAAGCATAGATTTAATTTTAACCGACCCGCCGTATGGAATTAAAAAAGAAGGAATAAAAAATAGTTCAAATTTGGAAACTTTTTATTTAATTCTCCCTGAATGTTACAGAGTTTTAAAAAAAGATGGCTTTTTTATAACATTCTTTAGCACAAAACTTCTTCCAGAAATTTTTAAGAATAATCCATTTATTTATCATTGGCAATTCATTTTAAATTGCCCTCTTGGGAGTGTTCGTTCTCCAATAGGATTTAGTAAATATATGTCCTGTTTGGTTTTCAAAAAAGGAAATCCAAAAATTATAAAATGGAATAAAGATATATTTAATGATTCTCCTTCTAAGATGGTGGAACCAGATGAGGGTTTTATTAATCATCCGTCTCCAAAACCAAAACAATTTATTTCTGAATTATTAAAGATGTTTTCTAAAGAGAAGGATATAATCTTAGACCCCTTTGTTGGTTCAGGAAGTACTGCTCTTGCTTGTTCTCTATGCGATAGAAATTTTATCGGATTTGAAATAGAAAAAGAATATTGCGATTTAGCAATAGAGAGGTTAGATAAATTAAGGTACAGAAATATTTAAAAGTAATCGGTACTTTAAAGACTTTAGAATGAAAATAATAAAAGCGATGTCTAAAAAAGTGGGGGATAAAGAATATTCAAAATATCTTCTTAATCTGCCAAAAGAGATTGTTGAAGATTCTAAACTTTTAGGCAAGGAATTAAAGGCGAAGGCAGAAAATGAAAAAATAATTATTGAGAAAGATAATTAATCTAAAGAATAGCTTTTATTTTTATACTCTTTATTACTTAATCATCTTCATAATCTCTTCAAATCTATACCTGCATCTATCCGCATCTAAACCTTTAAGTTTAGTTGTGTGTGCAATAGCGTGACGCGAAGGAGTAAATTTTTCTACCTCTCGCATGAAGTTAGTTTTATCTCTTTCATTAAGCTCTTGTGAAAAAACAGCCCAATTACTAGTGATGATTTGCTTAAGATAGTCTAAGTGTGTATATTCTAATTCATCGGCTCTACCTTCTTCAAAGTATTTTTCTTTAGACATTATGAATTTTACATCTTCTCTAATCTTTTCATTCACTTTAGATTTCCAATAATTTGGTTCGTTTTTGAAAACGTATCGTATCAAATTTCTCAAAGTGTTTTCAAGTGCATAAAGCAAAGTATAATACTCACTCATCTCTTTCGCATCCGACAGAAGTTTCTTAGGTGTAAACGGTTCTTTAGAAATAATGCTAATATCTTTTAGTTTAAGCGTTCTGCTTACTTCAACTTTCTTTGTTTTTGTTTTATCGACTTTATACTCTTTATTTTTTAATTCTCTTATTTCCTTAAGTTTAGTAGCATCGGCAAATTTAGTTATATCAATGTCGTTTAGAGAAGCTAATAGAAGTGCCGCATCTTCTCTCGTCACATCAAAGCCTCTTTTTTTTCTAAAGGATTTTAATTTCTTATTAACGCCATCTTCAGTTAGACTCAATTTTGTTTTTAACAAATTAAGAAGCGTCTTGCTGATTCTGTTGTTGCTCGGGTTCACCTGCATTTTCTATAACCTCCTGAGAATTAGGTTTGTTTTCCTTGTTAGTTTTCTTCGGCACATTGATTCCTATTTCTCCTAGAGAAATTATCCTTTTATATCTCCCCCCTTCGATTTTTTCTAGTAAGCCTTTAGAATACCAATCTATCCACCAACTAGAAATAGCTCCTGCACTACAGCCAGTTTCTTTGATAATTTCTTCTCTCTTATTTTTACCATCAGTCATTTCATATACTAAGAGTTTTTCTTTCTTGTCTAAAGTTGTAACTATAATTTCTTTCAATTGCATGATAGCAGAAAATCTTTGACATTTTA
>JAUYHR010000143.1 GCA_030689875.1 Nanobdellota archaeon | reverse complement strand
ATATTACTATAAGTCCTTCCACCAAGAATTAAATCTTTAGACCTTTTTTCTTTTGAATCCGTCGAATATTCATCTTCTGGAATAACTCCTGGAGTATCAAAAACATATAAATTTTCACTCATTCTAATTTTTTGCATTCCTTTAGTAAATCCCGCTTGTTTTGAAGTTCCAGCCGAGCCTCTTCTCGCAAGTCGATTAATCACAGAACTTTTCCCTGTATTTGGATAACCAATAACTCCAACAAAAACTTTTTTCTTTTCTACACCAAGTCTTTTGGCTTCAATCTTCAATCTATCTCTTAATTTCTTAAAACTTTCTCCAGATTTAGCAGAAACAAAAATGAATGGTTTAAGCTCATTAAATTTTTCTTGCGGGATTTTCTTAACATCGACCAAATCAGATTTATTTAAAACATAAATTAACTTCTTCCCACTACTCAAAATTAATTCTTCAACTTCCTTATTTCTCATTTCTTCAAAAAATCTAGAATCTAAAACTTCTAAAAGGATATCTGATTCTAAAACTACATTTTTTAATACATCCGGATATTTTTTTCTTTGCCTTGCTATGTTCATGATATGCCCCGTATGACGTGAACCAAAACTATATCTTACACGAACCATAAAGTAAAATAAGTTTAAAGAGTTTAAAAATGTGATATTTAGTTTGTAAAAACTACTAAAAAAAGAAAATATTTACTAAATTAAAAAAATAAGAATACCGACGAGAAAAACATAAATTTGTGAATCTTCAGACCATCAGTCTAAGCTCGTCGCTTTCAAAAAGATAAAAACATAAAAATACTTCTTTTTTAAAATGAAATGAAGAAAATATGAAACATCTCTGATGTTACTTTTATCTAACAGAAAAAACAGCTATGAAATGCTTAGCAATTTATCTAAAAAACTATAAAAGGTTTCACTTCGTTTCACCGGAATATTTATAAACTATAAAGTAATAGCAAATATATGGATTTCAAAGAAGCTTATAGATTAGGACAAGAAAGAAAAGGGCTAGATTTAGTTGCACAAAAATATGATGGGTGGCCAAGAGGGTTAGTAAGTGCCGGATTTTCAATTGCAGAAGATTTAACAAATATGACAAAAAAAATTAGAGAAACGGCACGACAAAAAGCAGAATCAATAGTGTCTCCAGAAAATCTTTTAGGAAGAATTGGATTTAATCTTGGATATTTTTTAGCTCAAGATAGTGGAGATATAAATATTTCCGAAATCTATGGCAGACCGGTTTATGTTCATTTTGTAAGTAAATAAAAATGTTTGATTCATTTTTCAATTTTTTCTAAAACAAAAATTGCATTTTTTACTTCTGGAGCATTTCTCCACGCTTTTTCTAGTTTCTTTTTTGAAATTGTTCTGTTCTCTCCTTCGTCGCCTTTGAAAAAAGGAGAAGAATCATTAAAGATATATTTGTCTTTTGTATATCCAGTTATAACAACAACATGGCTTGTTGTTTCTGACCATTTTTTATTATATATGCTGTTTTCCCAATTTGGATTTCCTTCATAAAAATCTTTTGATTTTATCCCTACAATTACAGGAATACCTTTGTCTAAAAATTTTTTGATGTACGAAAGTTTTCCGTGTTCGTGATTTTCTAGAATCCCTATCTTTTCCGCTTCTTTAATCCCCTTATCCCAAACTTTGTAAAATTTTTCCATTTCAGGTCCGCCAGCTTTTATATCTTTTTCAACTTTGTCATGCCATGCAACCATTTTGTATCCCTCATTTTTGAGGGCAAGCATAACACTAGGAACTGTGCTTCCAAT
>JAUYHR010000141.1 GCA_030689875.1 Nanobdellota archaeon | reverse complement strand
CAAGTAAAAGAAGCGCAATTTGAATACTTAACAACCACAGGACAATTTCTTTCAATAAATCCTGAAGCATTGATTGTTGCAGATAAAATATATTGTTCCCTTGAAAATTTTCGAGCAATGGTTAAAGATATAACTACTGTTGAAGATCTTTCAAAATTGGTATTAATTGAAAATTTAACTGAACTAATAACAAGATTAGATGTTAAAAAAAAATTATTTGATCAATTTAAAGAAAGAGGGCTTGAAGAGGGGGCTGTGCTTAATTCTTTAATAAGCGTAACAAACACTGATTTAGCAGATCAAAACTTTTTCGACCGAATAAAAAATTACGAAAAAATCATTATGCTAAGAAAAAAAGCAGCAACAGAAATAACTGGAAATTTGAAACAAATAAAAGAGAGCAAAACTAATTATTCCGCTGTTGCAAATAAAATAAATTCAAGAATACTTGAAGAATTTGGAAGAATTATACCTCCTTTTGAAGAACCAACTGATGAAAAATCATTTAAAAAATTCACTAAAACTCTTATTGATAAAGTATTAACTCCAAAATATGAATTAAATTATGAAGATAAAGATTTCAAAAAAGGAAAAGCAATAGTAATTTTGGATTGTGAACAAAAGAAAGGAACAATTGGCAAAGTGAAAGGCAAGTGCACAACACACAAAAATAGTATAATGTTTTTTAAAGAAAATGCAGGGGAAACTTGCGTTCCTGAAAATAATTTAGTTAAATTAGAAACTCTTTTAGATAAATTAATTCCTGTTGAAGGCAAGCCAAAAATTGGAGATTTAATAGTTATGACTGATGGAGATTACGAATACTCCAAAAAAGGAAGCTGGGGGTATATTAAAGACATAGGTGAAAATCATGCTCGTATAGAATTTCATAGTCTTTCAGGAAAACGCGAACATAATCTTCCCGTTACTTGGACTGATATTCATGTAAAAGATTTTAAAAAAGCAGAATTTAACCCCAAAAAGAAAAACGTTGTTGAAAGAAATTATTTAATAAAAGGAGATATAGTGAATTTAAGAAAAGAAAGCGAATTTGCAGCACAAAATAAAGGTGAAGGAAAAATAACAGATGTAGACCCGTTCAATGAAGAATTAAACTATTTAGTAGAATTTAAAGATGGATACAAAAATAATTATGGAGAAAAAGACCTAGAGA
>JAUYHR010000130.1 GCA_030689875.1 Nanobdellota archaeon | reverse complement strand
TGTATTTTATGATTGCTAAATCTTCTATTTTTTCATCGCTTTTAAAAAATTCATCTTTTTTAAGAAGTATTAATTTCTCCGCGATAGTTTGGTCTAATTCTTTTTTTATTAAATAAGAACTTCTTATTTTTTCAACTATTTGATTAATGTTCGCTCTAAGTGAATTTTTTATTAAAAATAAATCAAATAAATCTCTTTCTTTTAATTCTCTTCTAGTCAATACTTCACGATATTTTTCAATAATAATCTCTTCTATGGGATAACTTAGAACTTTAAAGTTCTCAATTTTTAACCCCAATGTAAATACAAGTTCTTTAGAATCAAAAAATTCAATTATTGTTTTTACTGATACTTCTATGGGTGTCTGAATTAACTTCTCCACAAAATTTATCTCTATTTTTATGAATCTTTCTTCAGAATAATATAGTTTAAAGGTGTATATTGTTCTTCCAGGAAGAATACTGCAAAATTTTGTATTACTTCTATCCGTGCTGAATTTTAAGTTCAAAGAATCAGCGATTTCTTTCAACTCAGGAACAAAACTATCAATAAACTGCTTAATCTTTTTTTCTCTGGGTTTTCTTTTTAATTGTCTCAAATTAATTGAATTTTTATGTACAAAATCTAAATCCTCAGAAAATCTATGATATTTTAAATGATTTCTAGATAAAAGAGTGCCTCCTTTGAATATTAGTTCTTTGCCCAGTCCTTTCTTTTCAAACTCTGCTAATACAAATGTTAAAATAAGATCTTTTTCTATAATTTCATCTAGAATATTTATACCAAGATTTTTCTTCACTTCTGCAGTGTATTTGCTTATATTAATTTTCTGATCCATTTTGGGTATTTTTGAAGGTAATTCTTTGTTTCTTTTAAATTAATTATGTTATTTGACTTTCTAAAATAGGCGAAATCTATTGAAGTCTTGGCTAAATCAGAATAGAAATAAACAGTGTTGTTTTTTGTTTTTTTCTCTTTTAATCCAAAAATGAGATTTTCTTTTATCTTTATGAATCTCACCTCAATTTCCAAGATTTTCTTCTTTCCGCTTATTTTATTGTTTATTATGGTGGGCGTATTTGGAATCTGCCATATTTTACCCAGTTGATATAGTGCTGAGTTTAATCCGAGATACCATTTTATTTTTGCTTTATTTAGTGCGATGAATAAAAGTTCTTTATCTTCGTAATTACAAAAAGCTCTTTTACGTTCATCTAAAGAATTGATGTAGTAGAAGTTAAGAATTATGCGTTTAATATACTTGTGTCTAGATAAGTACCATACTGTGTTTTCAAGATTTATTTTTCTTATTGATTCAGAATATTCCTTAATTATTCCAATTATTTCTGACTTATGGCATATTTTTTCTTTTCTGTTCAAAATAGCTTCATAGATTGCAATTATTTTTTTCACGTGTTGTTAGATGAATTGGACATATATAAATCTTTCTATTTTGTTTAAAATACTGTCACTTTTTGACAGTTTTGAAAACGGAATATTCTTGAGTTTAATTCACTTTTTTGTGACAAACAAGTTCAATGATTAAATTAGCGGGTTGGTTATGTACGCATATTGAATTGCTAAAAAATATACAACTGTTCCTGCGCTAATAATTAATTGCATCAAAAGAATGCTCTTAACAACCCCCTTCTCGGTTGCCTTACCGAATAATTTTTTGTTCAACCAGATAAATAAGTGCGTGTTTCCGTAAAATTTATTATACCTTAAATCAATTCCATTTTTTGTTATTGTTCCAAAACTTTCTTTTTTAAATCCACCTCTTGATTTTAGCAGAAACTCAATTGTGTAAAGCGGGAGAAACATCATTAAAGCATATAATTCTATATTTCCCAAAATTGCAACAATAGCTATTGCTGCTCCAACA
>JAUYHR010000123.1 GCA_030689875.1 Nanobdellota archaeon | reverse complement strand
TTCGCTCCGAACCACGTTGCACTCTCACGCCACTTCGTTCCGTTCGGGGCACATAACAGGCATTAACAGGAAACCTCGTTGCACTTCGGTTTCCCAAATTTTGCTCCTTCGTCGCAAAACTTCTGTTAATGCCGATGTTATCTGTAATTGTGAGTCCGCGCTAAAACGTCTAATTCAGCTTCAATATCAATTATAAAAATCCCCTTTTTGTTTCCAGAAATATGCGGATAAACAGCTGTTGGTTGCATAAACGAAGATCTACAATCATCCATCATTGGTAATTGAGATAATTCTTTCGGACAATTGGGAATTAGAATATTCTCTCCTTTAGAAAAAATTATCCTGTTGTTATCTAAATTTCCAAAATAAAAATCGTAATTCATTGGATTCTTCATTTTTTTCATAAATTTGATAAATTCTTTGTCTTCCTTATTTTTCAATCCCTCAGCTACTGAAGAATCTACTGGAATCCAACCAACACCTTCCAAATAAAATTCTGCCCAAGCGTGATAACCTTTTTTTATTTTTGGAATTGCCCACATACCAAGAACTGACCTTGCGGGAATTCCTAGACTTCTGCAAAATGTAATGAAAACATGGTTAAATTCTCCGCAATCTCCGCATTTATTCTTTAATGTAGGTATCACACCCCTCATTTCTGGAGGATATTTATAACTTATATTTTCTATAATCCAGTCAAATATTTTTCTTGCCTGTTTGAAAAAATCTTTTTCCTTACCAACAATTTTTCTAGCTAACTTCTTTATTTCGCTTGTTTGCTCCAAATATTTTTCAGATTTAGTATATTGTTGGAACAATTTAGAATTTTTATTGTATGGCTTGGTTATGTTTGGATTAACTTCCAAAATTGTATCAGAGTCATCAAAATTAAAATCAATTTTTAGTTGGAATTTTTTATTCAATTTACTTGAAAAATCAAAAAAATCTATTAAGTTATCATTTTCTTTATCATTACTTGATTTTTTTGGCTTAATAGAAAATTTTATTTTAACATTTTTTTGATTAGGCCATTCTTTAATTCTCGAAAGCCATACAAAAAATTCATCTTTTTTCCCACTTCCTGATGCAAGAAACAATTTACTACCATATTTTTTTACTAATTTTTCCAAAAGTTTTTCATCATTCAAACTACTTTTTAATTTTGACTTCAAATCGTCTTCTGATAAAAAATGAGTATTGGTCTTCCAAATATAAGAACCTCTTACTTTTCGGGGATTTTTATAATGAAGCTTCATACTGAATTAGAATTTTACAAAGTATATAAAAGTTCTAGTACGCGCGGACTCACAACTCAAAAATTCTACGAATTTTTGCCACGCCTTGCAGGCTCTCGCAAGCTCGGGACAGATAACAGCGGAGGCTGTCCCATAATAAACTCAATCTCAAAATAAATCTCCTTAAAAATCACAAAATCAAAATTTTTCCCAGATAAATTTCCATTTTTCTCCAAAACTCTCTCCCTTTCCCTCAATCTCTTCCAAATCTTCTTCAAATTAT
>JAUYHR010000111.1 GCA_030689875.1 Nanobdellota archaeon | reverse complement strand
AATGGATAACGTGATCAGAATTACTTTCCCTTCTTTCTCAAGACTAGCCCATGATAAAGATAATCTTTCCAAGGGAGTTGAAAAAGCTCTGTTTGCAAGCTGTTTTCTAATTTTTCCGGTTTCCATGGCCTTAATAATTTTATTTCCATATCTTGTTACAGTTTTTCCGAAGTACACAAAATGGGAACCTGCCTTGATTTCTTTGTCTCTTCTTGCTATAAACGCTGCTTTTTCTTCAATTTCAACGCCTCTAACAAATGCTTTAAACGCGATTGGAAAAATTAAAATAACTCTTTATTTAATGGTTTTTTGGACAGTGTTGACATGGGGTTTAACTCCTCTTTTTATTTTTCTTTTTGGATTTAACGGTTTTGCCATGGCTTCTGCGTTAATTTCTCTTTCGGTTGTATTAGTGGTTTACATTGTTAAGAAATATATTCCATTTGATGTTATTAATGTTGTTAGATATCCTTTTTTGTCTTCGGCCGTAATGGGAATTGTTCTTTATATACTTAGCCCGCTAATTATTAAAAATTTTGCTATGCTTATATTGGTTATAGGTGTTGGGTTAATTACATATTTGGCAACAATGTTTCTTTTTTCAAAAGAACAGATGATATCAGATATAAATTTGGTTAGGCAAAATTTAAAATAATATGGGAAAACTTTCGGTAGTTATTTCTGCTTACAACGAAGAATTAAAAATAAATAAATGCCTTGAATCTGTTAAAAAAATTGCAGATGAAATAATATTTGTCGATAATTCCTCAACCGATAAAACATTAGAAATCGCCAAAAAATACACGTCTAAAATCTTTGTCAGGGAAAACCATAAGGTATTAAATATAAATAAAAATTTTGGTATTTCAAAAGCAGAAGGAGACTGGGTTTTATATTTGGATGCCGATGAAGAAGTAACAAGGGAATTAAAAGACGAGTTGAAATCAATATCAAGTCATGATTCGGAAATAGACGGTTATAGAATCCCCAGAAAAAATATCCTC
>JAUYHR010000091.1 GCA_030689875.1 Nanobdellota archaeon | reverse complement strand
ATAAAAACAAAGAAAACACCAAATAATTGTAGCAATGAATAAGATATAGAATTGGTATCGAACTCTAAAAATCTAAATTTTATTAAAACCCCAAAAAAAGAAATAACAATTACAAAAATCAAAGAATACAAAAAATCTCGGCTATTTGAATATTTTTCAAACATATTTACACCAACTTATCTCTTTTACTTTCAAAACCATCTTTTAAGGTTTTGAACATCCCATTATCATCATATGCTGTTTTTTCTAAAGGTAACATAAAATAAATAATTTTATCAAGAAGATTTAATGAAGGTATTGTTTCATTATCTGTATCAAAGGAAAAAATCTTTAGTAATTCTCCAAAATCAACATTTAATGCTTCTTCAAAACTTTCAGTTCCAAAAAGATTTTTAAAAAAACTCTCTGTATTTGGGGGATTCTGCCACCTCAAACTTATATCTGCATAAATTCCTTTTTGTAATAAATTTGGGATAACTTCCTCCACATATCCAAATTGTTTAATCCTCTCTTCTGGGGCATATTTTTTAAAATAAAGTCTAACTAAAGTTACTTTATTTTCCTTTAAACCTTGAATTGTTGATTTCAAATCTTTACCAATAATATTCCTTGACCTTAAATCTTCAATTATCGTTGAATATCTTTTTTTGAAATAATTTACAAAACCTTTAATATTCAAAGAGAAATATTGTCTTTCAAACATCAAAATTGGTTTTCCATCATCTCCGACCCAAATCAAGAAATTTAGTTTTCCTTTAAGATTATGACAAAGATGTTCATCTTCTTCAAATCCCAACTCTAAAAATTCTCCCTTTCTTTCCCGACTATAATTTATTTCATCTGCTCCAACAATAAAATATCCAAAATAAAATTTTCCTCCTTGTGCTTCTTCTTTTTTTATAATATGAACACTCAAAATATAATCTGAGTGATTTTGATAGGTTGGAGATTTGTTTGTTGTTTCTAACATAATTTTATCTAATTCTTCTGACCAATCAAAAGTCATATCTGGCTTATTTTGTAAAAGTAAATCATAAAAGTAAAACTTAGTTTGAGCCATA
>JAUYHR010000070.1 GCA_030689875.1 Nanobdellota archaeon | reverse complement strand
GAACGCATCAGACTTTTATCATTGCGGTAACGAGGATTGCCCAAGAGTAACATTTGAAGACGCGCTTGAGGGATTCTTCAAATGTCCTTCCTGTGGAAAGGTTCTAAATCTGAAGAAAAACGATAAATCGAAAAAAGCATTTTCAGTAAAGATTGATGAAATAAGAAAAGACATGCGAAAATAATTTTGTTGCCATAACAATGTTTGACCAAAAAACACTATATGATCTGAAACCTCAGCAAACGACATGATGACAACACCTCCAAAACCAACAGGCGGAGATGAAATATGTCCATTGTGTAAAAAGCCAAAAAGTGAACATACCAACAAGGAGATGCTTGATTGTTCTCGTAAGTTAAGGGAATTAGAGGCTAAAGATGAGCTTGATTAGATTATTTTTGTAATAATTTGGTTAGTTTTTTAATGATTGTAAAAGGATCAACATCACCGTCTGTTGTAACATAAAGTATGTGTTTTTTATCTAATGGAGTTGTAGTTCGTATAATTTTTTCAAAAACACTGACTGAATATCCTTCTTTTCCGTATTTACTACTTAATTCATTATGAGTTTTATTTGATTTTAAAATTTCATTAATGGATTTTTTGCTTTCTTTTTTGTTAAGAATACTGGTTAAACCCTCACGATGTTTGCTATGAATTATTTTTCCTTTCATATCAAATATTGTAACGAAACGAATCATAGGATCCAAATCGAGAATATTTTCACATAATTTTACAAAATCCATATTTTTAGTACCTCTGCTGACAATAGTTTAATGATAGGTATTTGTTTTGTGTAGAAAAATGATAATTTTAAGAACAGATAATGTGTTGTGAAAAGGATTGAGTTTTAATTTTTTTAGAATAGTTATTTTAATCTATCATTTAGATTTTGCATAATATAAAATCGCTTCATTTTCTAAATGTAAAATTTTTTCTAGTTTTAGTTTTCTTGATTTTGCAATTTTAGAAAATCCTTTTCCTTCAATTATAGAAACTGCGTCTTTTCCACCTACAAGAAATGGTGTAATTGTGACTATTATTTCATCAAACAGGTTTTGCTTTACAAATTCCCAGTTAACAGTACCTCCTCCTTCAACTAGGATTTTTCTAATTTTTAGTTTCCAAAGAGTTTTCAAAAGTTTTTTTATGTTTACGATGTTATTTCCTGAAACAATTATCTTAAGCGGGAATTTTCTAAGCTTTTCAAGATTTTTATTTGGTGCCTTTTTGGAAACTGCAATTATTGTTGGAATTTTATTACAAGTTTTGATGATTCTTGATTTTGTACTTATTGTTGCCCTAGAATCTAAAATTATTCGAATGGGATTTTTGCCTTTTACTTGATGTACTGTTAATATTGGATCATCGCGCTTGACAGTATTTTTGCCAACTAAAATAGCATCAACTGTTGCACGTAACCTGTATACACGTATCTTATCTTTTCCTGAAGAAAATCTAGAGTCTCCGCTTTTTGTGGCTATCTTACCATC
>JAUYHR010000069.1 GCA_030689875.1 Nanobdellota archaeon | reverse complement strand
TGTCCAAAAAAGACGAACTTAGTTCTAAATTTCAAAATCTTTCTGTTGTTGAAGGCGAACTTATTACAAAAAAAGACATCACACAAAATATTCAGGAACAGCTTCAGGAAGTCTTAAAAAAAAGAGATGAAAAATTAAAATTCCAGCAGGAAATAGAAAAAACAAAAATTATGACCTCAACAAAAAATTCTCTTATAATAGAAAATAAAAAATTTATTGAGCAGATAAACTTTCAAGTTTTTGAGGTCATGCATTCTAATAAGGAGCTTAACCTTGCAAAGACTGACCAAATAACTAAAGAAATAGATTTGCTGAAAAAAGAAAAAAAAGAGCTTGAAAACCAGGTTTTAGATATTAAGGCGCAGATTAATTCATTAACAATTAAAAACAATGAAGATGAAAAAATAAAAGAAAGATTAAAACATATTGAGGTTTGTCCGACTTGTTTGCAGGACGTTAATACGACTTATAAAAAAAATGTTTTAGATAAGATAAATGCAAACGCGATTAAAAATCTCCAGCTAATTAACGAGTTTATTCTGCAGGAATCCAAGATATTCAACGAAATATCTGAGCTTGAAAAAAATATTTATTTAAACGAAAAACAAATACAGGAAATTAATATTTTAAAAGTAAAAATGCAGGGAGTTGAAGAAAAACAAAAAAGAATTCAAGAAATTGAAAAATCAAATCTTCTTTTAAACAAAGACTTGGAGATTTTAGACAAACAATTAAGTCTCTTAAAAACTTCTATTTTAGAATTAAATAAATTTGATAATTTATATAAAGAAAAACAAATCCAGATTGATGAAGCAATGAGGCAAGAAAAAATGACTGAAATTAAAATAGCTGAATTAAAAAAAGAAATAAGTTTTTATTCCCAGCAAATTAATGAATTAATGGAGAGAATTAAACAGACAGAACTTGTTAAAGAGCAGGTAAATTATTTAACTGATTTAGAATCCTGGATTTCCAAGGAATTTATTTTGCTGGCTTCATCTATTGAAAGAAATATTATGAACAAACTTAAATCAGAATTTTCAAAACTTTTTTCAGAATGGTTTTCAATGCTGGTTTCTGATACTTTTAATGTCAGCTTGGACGACACTTTCACGCCCGTCGTGGAATTTCAAGATTATGTTATTGAATATAATTATCTTTCAGGAGGCGAAAGAACAGCAATTGCCCTTGCTTACAGACTCGCGCTAAATCAAGTTCTTAATTCTTTCTTAAGCAATATTAAAACAAAAGGATTTATAATTTTAGACGAGCCGACAGATGGATTTTCAGACCAGCAGATTGACAAAATGAGAAATGTTCTCGCGCAATTAAACGCAGACCAATTAATTATCGTCAGCCACGAGCAGAAAATTGAAAGTTTTGTGGAAAATGTAATCAAATGCAAAAAAGAAAAAGGGAAGAGCGTTGTTGAAGTTTAACGAGCCGAAAAGTTTATAAAATACTTTTTTGTAATCATTTTATCTTAAGTGATTCTATGAATATTAAAATGGATCAAGAATTAAAAAACTCAATTTTGAAAACAGGAACAAGTTTGGTTGGACTAGTTTGCAAAGATGGAATAGTTATGGCTTCCGATAGACAAGTAACTGGAGGGAAATCATTAATTCTGAACAAAGATTTTCAGAAAACTAATTCTATAAATGATTATTTAGTTATATCTTGGGCAGGAGTAGTGTCTGGTGCTCAAAGATTAAGCAAATTAATTGCAGCAGAACTCAAACTTAAACAATTGCGCTCAAAATCAAGACCAACTATAAAACAAGCTGCAAATCTCGTCGGTTCTATAACATATTCAAATATAAGACAACCTTCTATGGTACCAGATGTGGTTGATACATTTGTTGGCGGTGTTAATGAAGATGGTTCTTGTGAGCTTTATTCTATAGGTGCTGATGGCTCTTTGATTCAGACAAAAGATTATGTTGCCGACGGCTCTGGAATGGTTTATATTCTTGGACTTTTGGAAAGACAATATAAAAAAGGTTTAAGTGTTAAAGAAGGAATTGAATTAGCAAAAGAAGCCCTTAAATCATCAACGCAGAGAGATGTTTATTCTGGTTATGGAATTGATGTTTTTACAATTACAAAAGAGGGAATTAAAAAAGTTGTAAGTCAGGAAATTTTACCAGAGTATAAAGACGACGAAAACTGATTTGAATTTAATTAGCAAGATTATTTTAAAATGACAGACATTCTTAAACATATAACAGAAAAATTGCACGGAAAAATTACAGAAGCGAATTTTGAAGGAGCAAATATAGTTCTTTATACAAATAATGAATTATTTTTTAAAGAAGGCGAGCCG
>JAUYHR010000066.1 GCA_030689875.1 Nanobdellota archaeon | reverse complement strand
TTTGTAGAGTTTGTCTGCTCCAGATATTTCTTCTATATCTTTTATTTCTCCAACTCGAAGGTCTAGTTTTTCAAAATCAGAATATTCTATTGAAGAGATGCCGGTCATTATCTCTTTTGGAATCTCTGATTTATTAAGATTTGGTTTTTGTTCTTCATACTCAATTTTTTCAAAGAAAATTGGAGATTTTTTTATCTTTTTTAATTTTAAAGGACTTCCTATTTCTTTCAAGTTTATTTTAAATCCGAAATGTTTTGAAATTTTTTCAGAAGATTTTGGAATGAAGGGGTAGAGAAGAATTGTTGCATCTCTTATTCCTGCAAGGAGGACATATAATACTTTTTTGTCGTAAGTTTCCCAAGGTTTTTTGTCCTGAACAAATTCATTTAATTTATCTATAAATGAAAAAATCTCGCTTAGGGCTTTATCCACTTCAAAGTTTTCAAATAATCTTTTTATCTCACTTATATTTGGTTTAATTAATTCTTTTGATTTTTCAAAGCCGTATTTTTCTGCAAGAGTTGAAACACGGGAAACTAAATTACCTAATTTATTTGCAAGTTCATTATTGTGTCTTTCAATTAATTCTTTTTCTGAAAAATTAAAATCTTCAAATACTGAACCTCTCAAAAGGTTATACCTAATTGTGTCACTTGGATAAATTTTTGCTAATTCTATAGGGTCTATTGAATTTCCTAATGATTTTGAAATTTTTTGTCCATTGAAAGTCAAATAACCATGAACTAAAAGTTTTTTTGGGAGAGGAATTTCTGAAGACATTAAAATTGCAGGCCAGATAACTGAATGGAACCAATTTATTCCTTTTCCAACAACATGAACATCTGCAGGCCAATTTGAATTTGCACCTGAGATATAATTTATTAGAGCATCAAACCAAACATAAATTTTGTATTCTTTATCAATTGGTGAGTCTATTCCCCAATCAAGATTTTTTCTAGACACACATAAATCTTTTAGACCTTCTTCTTTTAGACGAGATAAAATTTCATTTTTTTTGCTTTTTGGGACAATATAATTTGATATAAATTTAGATAAATCTAATAATTGTGTCCTACCATTTTCATCTAAAATTTGTATAGAAAATCCTCCATCAGTTTTTCCAGGCGGATTTATTTTGTATATTGATATTTTCTTTCCATTCCCTAGTTTTAATTTTTTGACTGTATCTAGATCAAAACCAACATTTTGTGAAGCTTGTAATACTTGCTTA
>JAUYHR010000063.1 GCA_030689875.1 Nanobdellota archaeon | reverse complement strand
AGATAATAACAGCGATATAAAATGATGAAAATAGAGTATGATAAAGAAGCAGATGCGGCTTATGTTTATTTAGATGAAGAAATAAAAGAAGGACAAGTAAAGAAAAGTGAGGAAAGAACAAAAGATGTAATTCTTGATTTTGATGAAAAAGGACGTTTGTTAGGGGTAGAAATATTGAATGCTAGCAAAAATTTAAGCAAACATGTTTTGAGAGAAACAAAATGATATCTGATAAACGAAGATATTTGAAAGAGTTCATGGGAGTTTTAAGTGGAAAAAGGCTAGAAAAAACTATTTTGGAGATGAGAAGAATAAGAAATGAAGCTCATAAAAAAAGAATGAAAAAAATAATCGAAGCTTTAAAAGAATAAAAATCGAGCGCGACCATTTACTCTTCTATAATTAATCAAATATGAGTTTAGTCTCAATCATTAATTTTTTATCTTAAAAACTTATTCAATCTGTTAATCAGTTCTTCTCTTGGGAGTTTTCTATCAAAATAAAAGGTATTTAGCCCTGCAAGTCTTGCATTTTTAATATCCATTTCTTCATCATCTCCTACGTGAAGAATTTCTTCAGGCTTAACGCCTAATTTTTTTGCAAGTTTTAAATAAAACTCTTTAGGTTTTCCAGGAATGTTAAAATCATCTAATGAAGAAAACACTTTTTTAAAATATTTTTTATTAACCCCTAATTCTACATTAATGAAATCTTTAGTTGTAGAAGAACTAATAACTAAGTTAACTTTTTTCGATAGGTCTTTAACCAATTCAGTCACATCATCAAAAAACAATGGCTTATTTTTTGTTAACTTAATTATTTTTTTAAAAGAAATGATCATATTTATTTTTTTTAACCAGTACTTCACAGAGTAATATCTAAAATCATACCTGCCTATCTCTTTGAATTGTTTGTGTAAATCTTTTTTAGCCTGTTCGAGTGAGATATTATTTTTTTCAGAATAAAATTTGGGTAAAATTTCTATCCAAAACTCATCAGAAAAAAGATGATCAGATAATGTTCCCTGCAAATCAAAACTTATTACTTTGTACTGCATTTTTTTTCTCGATTTTAACTAGAGAGAAAATTTTATATCCTTTTAATTTTTCTCTACCGTTCAGATATTCTAACTCTATAACAAACGCGCAACCACTAACTTTTGCACCTGATTTTTCTACTAAATTTATTGCTGCTTTAGCGGCTCCAGGGCCTGCGAGAATATCATATACAATCAAAACTTTGTCTGAATTATTTAAAACTCCTTTTTTTATTTGATATTCCCCAAAACCATATTCTTTTTCAAATTTTTCAGAAATAACTTCGCCAGGAATTAAGCCAGGCTTTCTGACTAAAATAAGTGGTTTTTTTGTTTCATAAGCCAGTGCTGAACCTATTATGAACCCTTTTGCTTCTATTGCGGCAATTTTTGTAAATTTACCTTTGAAATGAATAGCAATGCGTTTAATTTTTTCTTTAAACAATTTAGGATTTTCAAGTAATGGCGTGAAATCCCAAAACTCCACTCCTTTTTTAGGAAAATCCTCAAATGAACTTATGCAATCTTTCATTTTTCCACCAGTATGGCTCTTGCAGGTGCACCATCTATACCAGTTACTTTAATTGGCAGGCAAATAAAAAAATACTCTTTTTGTTCTGCATTTTTAAGTCTTAAATTATCAATTGAAATTATATCTTTTGACATGAATATTTTATGCAAAACATTTTTTCCTTCACGTTCAAAAGACTGGTAATCAAAACCTATAGTTGTTATGCCTTTTTCAACTAAGTATTCTGCTGCTTCAGGTGTCATTGCAACGTGTTTTGGATTGTATTTTTTCATAATATCATAAGAGTTTTTTGTTTTTACAAGAATAATTTTTCTTTTTAGCTCTAACATCTCCAGATCTTCTTTAGTTATTAAGTCTTTAACATTTGT
>JAUYHR010000026.1 GCA_030689875.1 Nanobdellota archaeon | reverse complement strand
TCTGCAAGATTTTCAATTAATTTGTATTTTTCATTTAGTTCTAAAATTTTGACTGCTGATATTTTCATTTTCTTTTTTATTTAATTTATTTTTTAGTTATTATTACTTTAAAACTTCTCCTCTTCTAAATTTTTTAACATCCAAAATTTTTCCTTTCCAATATCTTAAATTAACCTCCGCTTCTTTAAACATTTGAATGGTTCTTTTTGCATGTTCTGACCATTTTTCGGAATTATCTTCATTCCAATTTTTGTCAACAATTACTTCCTCTATTCCCGACTGAACAACTCCTCTCGCGCAATCCATGCATGGAATTCCGTTAGTATACATCTTGCATCCTTTCAAAGAAGTTCCAATTAGCGTTGCATTGTAAATTGCATTTCTTTCTGCGTGTTCAAACCAGAAATATTTTTCCGGCTTTTTCTGTCTTTCAGAAACATCATCTCTCAATTTTCTTACAAAACTATTATATCCTGTTGATTTAATTTCATTATCTTTTCCAACAATTACAGCGCCGATATGCGTCCTTTCATCTTTACTTTTTGATGCAACAAGATAAACCATGGACATAAAATAATCATCCCAATTAGGAACTTTGTAATTGTTCATATAAAGAAATTAAAAATCTATTTTATAAAAATGATTGTTGTTTGAAATAATCTTCGCTTAATTTATTTTCAAAAACTAAATCCCGCAACCGCCAAGTTTATCTCCGCATTTTATACATTCGTAGAAATTAGGGGCAGTTTGATTCATTGGATTTCCGCATCCAGAGCAAGCAACTCCTCGGGAATTTTTTAATTCAGTTTTATTTTTTCCGTTTTTTCCAGGAATAAAATTTTTGTTTGAATCCTCTTTTTCAAAACCCCCATATTTGGGATTATTTAATACCTGATCAAAATTCCAATCATCAATATTCTTTTTTTCATAAGCTCTAAAAGCGCCATGAGTATAACCTCTTAATTTCGTTACTTCTACTTTTTCTGGTTCAGTTGCTAATTCTGTCTGGCCTTTGTAATGAATCAATAATAATTTTCCTAAAAAATCTAAAGGAGATAATGCAGTTTTTATTAAAGGATGAGTCCCCTTAGGATTATCTATAGTAACAAAACCCCTTGGTTCAAATCCCCTTCCAATCCATCCACTGACGACATCTTCAAGTTCCACTCCTCGCTTTAATGATTTTGATGCTCCAATTCCGGCTACTCTCATCAATTCACCCAAAGTTGATTCTCCTGTATAAGATTCAATAACTATATCTCCCGGCCTTCCATCCGGATATTCGCCGACATCTATTCTAAAAGGCGTTCCATTTATTTTAATTTCCTGCCTAAATGAATCTCCTTGAAATGAGAGATCTTCTTTTTCCCCCCTCTTTAATTCTACAAAACCCCTTTCACCAAAAGTTAAAGCAGAAGTTGGTTTGCTGTTATTTCTGAACACCGCTAAGGCCTTTAATCCAATTTGATGTCCTAAAATATAAGCATCATAAATTTCTTTTACATTTGCATGTTCCGGCAGATTGCAAGTTTTTGAAATTGCTCCTGAAATAAATGGCTGCGCTGCTCCCAACATTTTAACATGACCTTCAAATGGAATTGTTCCTTTTCCTTCTCCATCACCAAAAGCAGTATCAAATATTTTATAGTGGTCAGGACTTAAATGCGGGGCTCCGATAACACTATTTCCTATCAAAATGGACTTATTTATATCATCTATTTCTTGAGAATTATATTTAAGATTTTTTAATGCATTTGAAACTTCTTGATTTACAAGCACAACATTTCCTCCGCCTGCAAGATTTTTATTTATTTTAAGAGAAATTGCCGGTTCAATTCCAGTTGTATCTGCCTGCATTAAAAACGCAATTGTTCCTGTTGGAGCTAAAACAGTTGTCTGCGCATTTCTAAATCCATATGTTTTTCCTAAATTAACAACATTTTCCCAAGAAGAATAAGCAGATTTTTTTAATTCATAGTCATCAATATGCTTCCATAAAATATCATCAAGATTTTTTTTATGTTTTTCCATAACTTCAATAAAAGGTTTTTTATTAAATTCAAAATGCGTAAATGGTTCAAGTTTTTCAGACATTTCAATTGAAGATTCATAAGCTGTTCCAGTCATTAGCGCAGTCAGCGCCCCCGCAAAAGCCCTCCCTTCGTCAGAATCATATGCCAAACCTTTTCTCATTAATAATGCTCCTAAATTACAATAGCCGACGCCAATAGTTCTAAACTCAGGGCTGATTTGCGCAATATCTTTTACCGGATATGAAGAAACGTCATTTAAAATATCGCAGGCAATAGCTGTTAATTTTACCGCTCTTTGAAACTCTTTAATATTTAAATTTCCCTTTTCATCAGCATATTCCAAAAGATTATGTGATCCCAAATTGCAGGAAGTATCATTTAAAAATAAATATTCTGAACACGGATTTGTTGATTGCTGTTTTCCGGAATTCTTGCACGGATGCATCTCCTGAATTTTTGTGTCATACTGAACAGCAGGGTCGCCAATTCTCCAGCTTCCGAATGCAATTTCCTGCAGCATTCTTTTTGCTTCCATTTCTCCGACGACACTTCCATCAACAATGCTTTTTAATTTAATTTTTCCCCCCTTTTCAACTTTTTCAAAGAAATCATCTTCAATTCTTACAGAAATATTAGTATTTTGATATGTAACAGTTGTTACAGCTTCACCTTCCATTCCTGCGCTGTAACCTGCTTTCATTAAATCAAGAGCTTTTTTATCTTCTCTGACTTTTCCTTTTATAAATTTCATAATATCTGGATGATCATATCTCATCGTAGTCATTCTTGCGGCCCTTCTGCTTTTTCCGCCGGATTTAATAGTGCCTGCATGGTCGTCGTATATTTTTAAGAAGCTTAATGGCCCGGAAGCTTTTCCTCCTCCTGACAACGGCGCTCCTTCTTCTCTTAAAACACCAATGTCCTGACCAATTCCTGAGCCGTTGGAAAAAATTGCCGCTTCATCGACGGTGTGCTGAACAATGCTTTCTAAATCATCTCTTGGTCCTTTAATAAAACATGCATGAGACTGCGGTTTAAAATAACAGCCCTGCCCTTCTATTTTCATAACCTTTCCAGTTTCAGGATTTCTCCAATAGTTTATCTGGTCGCTCCCGCTAATATTATACTCGTTATAAATTCCCGCATTAAATTGAACAGGAGAATTAAATGCAAATCTTCTGTTTATCTGCAGCCATTTTAATTCATCTGCAAAAACTTGCTTGTCTTTTTCTGTTTTAAAATATCCTGCTTTAAATCCTCCGTCGGCAATAAAATTTGTAACTCTGTTAATCAAATGTTTTGGAGAATTTTCATGGTCCAGTCCTATTTTGCGGATCATTTTTTCTTTCCATTCTTTATTGTGGGGTTTAAAAAAATATTTTTGCGCAACTATTTGATTTGCAACTTGGTTGCTCCATGATTTTGGAAAATAAGCATCAGACATATTAAAAACAATTTTGCCAGTGCTCCAATCTTTAATGGATAATTCAATTGTAGAATACTCTCCAACACTTTCAAAAGAATCTTTTTTATCTTCGCTGAAATATCTTTCTATTGTCAATCCTTCTTTAATTTGACTTTTTCCTGAAGGCAAATTTGTCAAAAAATTTCCTGTTTTTTGTTCCCCCTTTTTTTCAGGAGATTTATGATAAATTCTTCCAAGATCAAGCCTGTCAAAATATTCTTTTCCTTTAAATTTATAAATTATCAGCTCATTTTTTTCAACAGCATTTCTTAGTTTGCTGACAGGAAGATCCGGGTCTTTTTGTTCTTCAATAAGCGAATAAGCGTCTCCAATTTGAATATGTCTAACAGGACCATAGGATTTAAGGTTCATAGGAGAGTACTTAAAATTTTTTGTTTTATCTACATGATTAGTTTCAATTTCCGTTTCAATCGCCTCTTTTGTTTCCATTTTATTTTTTCATCTCTTTTATTTTTAAATTAATATTTAGTCTATTATATATTTCACAAGTTAAATCTCCTTTAACGCACTTTTGAAATCTTTAACATCTTCAAAATCTCTGTAAACTGAAGCAAATCTAATGTAAGCAACTTTGTCTAATTTTTTTATTTTATTTGAAATTAAATCTCCAATTAAAGAACTTTTAATTTCTTTTTTTCCTCTTTTTCTTATTTGCTCTTCAATTTCGTTTATCATTTTTTGTATTTTTTCCTGAGAGACAGGACGCTTTTCAAAAGCTTTTTCAATTCCTTTTTCTAATTTATTTCTGTCAAACTTTTCTCTTCTATTATCTTTTTTAATAACATAAAATTCTTTTTTTTCTATTTTTTCATATGTTGTGAATCTTTTTTTGCACTTAAGACACTCTCTTCTTCTCCTTATTCCATTTGGAGAGCTTCTTTTATCTGTTACTTTAAAATTTGTATGTGAGCAGTATGGGCAGTTCATTTTTTATTTAATATACAAGATGTTGTATATGGTGTAATTATTTATTACTATCTATTGTATAACACAAATAGAACTTATATTTAAATGTTGGGGACTATTTTTTAGGGGTGAGAGAAATTAATCCAAAAAATCAAAGATTAAAAACCACAACCCATTTTATTAATAATGGAAAAAAAATGGTTCGTCTACCTCCTTGAATGTCTTGATGGTTCATATTATACTGGCGTAACAAATGATGTAGATAAAAGAATGAATGTTCATGCAGAACGGAAAGGGCGAGCGACTTCGCGAGATATTATTGCGAAGCCAAATTTAAAAAAGTTCAAGCGGGGTCGGGAGCAGAGTAAGTATGTTTATGGAAAAGGTTTCAAGAAATTAATCGCTGCGATTCCATTCAAGAATAGATCTGAGGCTTGCAAAGCCGAATATGAAATAAAACAATTATCTAAAAAAGAAAAGTTGGAATGGTTTTTATAGTGAAATTGTCCCAACTCCAAAGTAGGCATAGATTTATATAGTCTTAATTTTTTAATATATTATTATAACGATATTGGTGAGTCCTTGAGCACAAGCTTTTAGGGCTCGTGTTTCAAGAATATTTAATTCTTGTATAAA
>JAUYHR010000060.1 GCA_030689875.1 Nanobdellota archaeon | reverse complement strand
TTTTTTCTACCATTGTAGTTTCTTTTTTTCTAAAAAAGAAACCCATTTTTAGTTTATAAATATTTTGGTTGTTTAAAATAATTTATAGTTTTAGCAAAAAAATAAAATCCTTAAAAATCCCATAAAAACCTTTTTAAACTTCCCATTCTAAAAATTTCTATGAAAGCAAATCAAAGATTTTCATTCATTAGTCTTTCCAAAAAATTGAGGAGGAAATCCAAATGAAACGTTCAAGCAGAAGATGGAAAAAAAAAGGGCAGATGCGTTGGAAATGGCAGAGAAAAAAACTTAGAAAAGAAAAACGCAAGCGTAAGGCGAGAAAGGCCAGAAGCAAATAATTCTAAATATATTTCTTATAATAACTATCTTTAAAAATAAAAAAATTTTATTTAAGGAATGAAAGATTATCAAGAAATTTCAGACAAAATTATAAATTATATAAAACTAAAAAAAGAATTAAAAGGTCTTTCGGCAGAAGCTCTTCAAAATTCTAAAGAATATAGGCAGTTTTTAGCAATAGACGGTTCTCTAAAAAATCAGATTTTTGATGGGGGAGAATTAATGCAAATTTTAGATGAAGTGTATCAAGAATATGGACAGGATATTAAGGAAAAAGAAGATAAAGAGAAACAAATTAATAAATTGCTAAATAATTTAGAAGGAATAATCAAAGGTAAGGAAGGAACAATAATAAAAGAGATTAAAGAAAAAATTAATAAATACAAACAAACTTCTTCTTAAACACAACAAGATTTATTAAGGAAAAAGAAATTTAATTAAAATGTTAGAAAAAATAATAGAAGAAAGAAAAGCAGAAATAGACAGGGAGGCGGAAATTCAAAAAAAGAAAATTGATTTTATAGCAAATCAATTTAATGAAAACAAAGAAGTTCTAAGTAAACACATTAAAAAATATAATATTTCTACAGAAAGAGCCTATAATGAACTTAAAATAATTATAAACAATCTACATACTAGTTTACACATAGAAACAAAAGATGGTTACAAAAAAATAAAAGATATCCAAAATAACATATATATAAAATTAGGATATTATACAATTCTCAATGTAAATGAATTAGATCCTGAAATGAACTTTGAACAATGCACTTTAATTTCCACAGATAAAGGAATAAAAACCTACAAAAAATATATTCAAATAAAATAATTCTTCTTAAACACAACAAGATTTATTAACTAAAAGAAAATATTTTTGATATGGATAAGGAAATAGACCACGATAGTTCTATATGGACCGAAAAATATCGCCCAAAAGAATTTTCTGAAGTATTTGGACAGAACGATATCATAAAGAGAGTGGAATCGCTGACAAAAGCAATGAACATTCCGCATTTAATGTTTGCAGGACCGGCAGGCGTCGGCAAATCAACTCTCGCGCTTGTAGTAGTAAAAGAACTTTTCAAAAATACATGGAAAGAAAATTATCTTGAGTTGAATGCTTCAGATGAAAGGGGAATAAATGTTGTCAGGGAAAAAGTAAAAAATTTTGCAAGAACAAAATCTCTCGGAAAAGTCCCGTTTAAAATAATTTTTCTTGATGAAGCAGACGCCTTAACACCTGAAGCTCAGCAGGCTTTAAGAAGAATTATGGAAAATTATTCGTCGGGGTGCAGATTTATTTTATCGTGCAATTATTCATCTAAAATACTTGACCCAATTCAGTCGCGCTGCGCAATTTTCAGATTTAAGCTTTTAGAAAAAAAAGATATTGAAAAAGTTATTCAAAAAATTGCTAAAAATGAAAACCTGACTCTGCATCCCGATGTTCTTGAAGTAATATATGAAGGCAGCGAGGGCGACTGCAGAAGAAGCATCAACCTTTTGCAATCAACAGCGGCAATTTCTCCGTCAATAAATCCTGAATTAGTTTCAACAATGATTGCAAATACAAAACCAAAAGACATCAGAATAGTTCTTGATTATGCCTTGGCGGGAGATTTTGAAAATTCCCGCGAGAAACTTTTAGACCTTATGCTGAAAGAATCAATTTCAGGGCAGGACGTGGTAAAAGCAATTCAAAAAGAAATATGGAATTTAGCAATTGAACCGGAAATAAAAGTAAAGTTGACAGAAAAAACAGGCGAGATAGAATTCAGAATTACCGAGGGAAGCGACCCATTTATTCAGCTTCAATCTCTGTTGGCGAGTTTTGTCCTCGCCGGACTAGGTAAAAAATAATAACCGGAGAGGTTCTCGCACCTCCTAGGTGGTTAGCGGGGTTGGGCGAGCGACCTCGTGGTAGAGAGTAAATAAAATAAGTAATTACCCGTGCCGAGCAAGTTCACGAGATATCCTTCCGAAGGTAAATGTAAAAAGTTCGAGTGAGCTTGGGAGTTAAAAAATAAACAAAAAATGTCATACACAAATATAGAACTAAAAGCAAAATCTTCTGAAAAACATCAAGAAGAAATAAGAGAAATCTTAAAACAAAATAATGCTAAGCATATCGGAACTGACATGCAAACTGACACTTATTTTAAAGTTGAAACAGGAAGATTAAAATTAAGAAGAGGGGATATTGAAAATTATTTAATTTATTACGAACGCGAAGACAAAGCAGATTTAAAAAAATCAAAAGTTATTCTTTTTGATAATCAGGGAAGACTTGACGAATTAGAAAAGATAATGAAAAAAACTCACGAAGTTTTAATTCAAGTTGAAAAAAAGAGAAATATTTATTTTATTGAGAATGTTAAATTTCACATTGATAATGTAAGCGGACTTGGAAGATTTATAGAAATTGAGGCAGGTTCTCAAAACGGATTAATTCCGGAAGAAAAATTAAAAGAGCAGTACGCTTATTACAAAAATTTATTTAAAATAGCTGAACAGGATTTAATTAAAAATTCATACAGCGATATGCTTTTAGAAAAAAATAAACCAATTAATAATAAAAAATGACAACTTGGACTGAAAAATACAGACCGATTTATTTTGAAGAGATAAGAGGGCAGGAAGAAGCCGTTGCAAAAATGAAAGATTTTATTAAAAATTTTTCTGTAAAAAAAAGAGCAATAATTCTTTACGGCCCTCCTGGAACTGGAAAAACCTCGCTTGCTTATGCCGCAGCAAAAGAAACAAACTCAGAAATTTTTGAATTAAATGCTTCAGATTTAAGAAACAAACCGCAATTAAAAGAAACTTTAAAGCCGGCAATAGAACAGCAATCATTATTAAAAAAAGGAAAAATATTATTAATTGATGAGGTAGATGGAATAGCTGGAGAAGACCGGGGAGGAGTCCAGGAATTAGTTGAATTAATTGAACTCAGCGAATATCCCATAATACTAACGGCAAATGACGCCTGGACTAAAAAATTATCGCCATTAAGAAAAAAATGCGGAATTATTGAATTAAAAAATCTGGATTACAAAATAATAAAAGATGTGTTGATTAAAATTTTAAGAAAAGAAAAAAAATTTATTGACAATAAAATTCTCACGGAAATTGCAGTAAAAACCAAAGGCGATTTAAGAGCGGCAATAAATGACGCGCAGACAATTTCCAAACTTTCTTCTGAAGAGCAGATAAAAACCCTGTTTGATGAGCGAAACAAAGAAGAAAATATTTTAGATGCTTTAAAAAAAATTTTTAAATTAAAAGCCACTAATGAAACATTAAGAGTTTTTGATTCTGTGGATATGAAAACAGACGAAGTTTCTTTGTGGGTGGAAAAAAATATTCCTTTGGAATATCAAGGTAAATCTCTCGCAGAAGCATATGAATTATTAAGCAAAAAAGACTTATTTAATGGAAGAATTTACAAACAGCAGTATTGGAGATTCTTAGTTTACGAAAACATTTTTTTAAGCTATGGAATGGCTTCCTTGAACAAAGAAAACAAGACAAATTTTACAAAATATAAAAGACCGACAAGAGTTTTAAAAATTTGGATGAATAATTTAAAAATCGCAAAGAAAAAAACAATTTCTGAAAAATATGCAAAACACTCTCATATAAGCATAAAAAAAGCAATGAAAGAATTTCCAATTATTAAATTGCTGATAAATTCAAATCCAAAAATCCCGAAAGAGCTTGAACTTGATGAAGATGAAATGGTTTATTTGAAGGGAAATTAATTATAATTTTGCAAGAACAGAAAGATTTAAATACAATGTAAGATATATCTTACCATAATGGAAATAGAAATAACGAAACTAAGTTCAAAGGGGCAAATAGTTATTCCAATCAGTATGAGAAAGGGCTTTGATGAAGGAGAAAAAATTGTATTAATAAAAGCTGATGATAAAATAATCCTTAAAAAAGCCAGCAAAATGGACGAGCAGTTCAGTGAAGACATTGAATTTGCCAGAAGAACAGAAGAAGCAAGAAAAAGAATTGAGACTGGCAAATATATTAGTGTTGATTCTAAAAATCTCGTTGAAGAAATGATGAAATGGTAGAAATACGCTTTGATAAAAAATTTACTATTATTTTTTCTAAACTTGATAATTTCCTAAAACAAAAAATTATAAAACAAATTAAAAAAATTTCAGAAAATCCGGAAGCAGGAAAACCGATGAGACATGACAGAAAAGGAACAAGAGAACTATATATAAAACCATTCAGATTGTCTTATGAATATTTAAAAGATAAAAACACGATTTATATTTTAGATTTATATCATAAAAAAATGCAATGATACGGATTCTAATTTCAAGATTGCTATCCTCACTAATTTTTGAGAAGCTGGACTAATTGATTAAAATAGATAAATAAAAAAGCTGTCTAGACGAGCGACTTCGTGGTAGGCAGTAAATTAAAGAGATTAATAAGCCGTGCGAGGTCGGGAGTAGAGCGACTTCGCGAGAGTAATTT
>JAUYHR010000020.1 GCA_030689875.1 Nanobdellota archaeon | reverse complement strand
ACTGCAGAAAAGAATTTCAGGAACTCTCGCAAGAGGAAATAAAAATTATAATTATATGCTCGGAGCAAGCGCCTGCGCGCAGGCAATTAAAATTCAGCATGCATTGGAACTTTTAGAAACCCAAACTTTAGAAAGTTTTAACAAATATTTAAAAGCTCTTTTGGAACAAGCGGCAAAAAAACAAAGCAAAGGAGTTGTAAAACTTGTCGCAAGGTCTGAATTTAATTTTATCCTTATGCAGTCTAATGAACTATTGGAAAAAAATCACGAACACCCAAAATTAAATGAAGCGAATAAAATAATAAAAAAAGAAATAGAACTTAATCCCGCCGTAAAAATAATTATTTTTACGCAATTCAGAGATACTGCGAATATTCTTTCAAAAAACTTAAATGGGATAAATGGAATTAATGCAAAAGTTTTTATTGGACAGGCAAGCAGGGCGGGAGAAAAAGGATTAAATCAAAAAGAACAAAAACAAATAATTCAGGAATTTTCAGACGGCAAAATAAATATTTTATGCGCAACCTGTATTGGAGAAGAAGGACTGGACATTCCGGAAGTTAATGCTGTAATTTTTTATGAACCTGTTGCTTCTGCGATAAGAACAATCCAGAGAAGCGGAAGAACTGCAAGATTAAACAAGGGAAAAATAATTATGTTAATCACAAAAAAAACGAGAGATGAATCTTCATTTTATATCTCAAAAATGCGGGAAAGAAAAATGAAAAAAGCAATTGAAGAAGTCAGAGAATTTCTTAAAAAAGACGTTCAAATGGAAATTCAAAAAGAATTAATATGAAAATTATAAAAATTAGGTTTAAATTAATCTTGATAAATTTTACGGCAGTAATTTGTTCTTAGCGAAGCGTCTTGACAAATGTCTGACGCGGAGCAAATAAATTCATTTTTCGTTAGAAAAATGCAAATTCTAAAAAGAATTAGTTAATCTTTCCAAAAAATTCAACATAACGTTTCGGGGCTTTATGCAGGCGGGAAATAAAACTCCGTCCCTGTCCCACGCTACAAATATAATAGAAAGAACAAACTTTTCAATTTGCTCGTCACCCCGCTTGCATTAAAGCCCTTGTTAGCAGCAGTTTTTTTAATTGTTCGTAACTGCAATTTGGTGGTCTGCTGTTTCTTTCGCATGTTCTTGAAATTTGTCGTAAATTTCTGGATAAAAAATAGTCGTTGTTAAAATTTCGTCTTGTTTTATGACTATTTTAAAATCTTTAAGGATTGGAGTTTTTCCTTCTTTGTCTAAAGCTTCTATGACTTTTGTGTAAGGAATTGTTATGTGTAAAATTTTACTTTCCGACTCTCTATATCCGCTCATTACCGGAAATATTTCAACATAGTTTGTTTTTTGTGGCTCGTTCACCCTCGCTACTATCCCGACATAGACCTTGTTATTTTTAAGAGTTATTTGTAGGAGTTTTTTGAATTTCAATGAATCTAAAAAAGTTCTTTCAAGTTCATCTCCATGCTTTAATATAGCTTTAGCAAAAAGTTTGAAACTTTGGACTTTTAACCATTTCCAGTATATCCAATTCACTGGATAAGTGAAAATTACAGAAAAAGCAAAAGTAAACCCACAAGTTCCTAAACTTTCTAC
>JAUYHR010000018.1 GCA_030689875.1 Nanobdellota archaeon | reverse complement strand
TTTGAGAGGGGAAAAACTTATGCTGAACTTGCAAAATTATTTTATAAAAATTGGAAGGATAAACAGATTGAATATTTAGACGATGTTCCAGATAAGTTTAGTGAATCTGATTTTAAGTTTGTTCCTTTAAGATTTGTAATTTCTGATACAGACGGGGATTTTGAATTATTTTTTGGAGCTTTCGAAGACAAATGGTATATCTGGATGTATGAAACAGGATTTCAGTATGATTATGAAGGAACTTCAGGAGAACCTACAATTACTGGAGCAAAAGAAGAAAATGGAGAGTTAGTCGGCGCTGGAGGAGAGTGGGTTGCTGTTGATGACGCTATTAATAGGATAAATGAGTTTGGAGGATTAAACGACGAAGAAAAAAAATTTATGGTTTCATTTGTTGAAAGAACAAGAAATTATGAAACAGGATTAAAGCAGTTAATAGACAAGACTTCTGAAATAAAAGACGGCAAATTAATAAAAGAAAATATTGAAATGTCTAATAGCAAGATTTTTGAAATTAAGCTAAGCGCTTCAGAAAGCGTTTATCTTTTTTATAGAAATAATAAGTGGCAATGGTTTTATGGCGCTCCCGATATTGAACCAAAAGAATTTTACGCCATTAGTTCAGTTGACCCTCAGATAGTTCCCGGAGAGGCTCAAATAATAATAAAAGCTTTAGAAAATAAAAATTTTTATACTGGGGCTGAAATAATTTTTGAATTTAAAAAAATTTCTGAAACTCCAGAAGTTAGTTCTGAAGAAATTCCATTAGATGCAACTGATTCTTACACTAAATATAAAAATTTATTTGAAAAATATTCTGAAAAAAACAAACCTTCTGAACTTGAAGAAACAGAATTTAAAGCATTGTTAGTTGCAGTTTCTCAATGGGAAACAGGCATTGGAGTAAAAAATACTTGTGTTGATGGAAAAACTTCTTGCGCTGATTGGATAATGGGTTATGATAACCAGTTTAGAGAGAGCAGTAAGGGAGCAGAGAAACAAATAGCTTTAGCTTCAAATTTATTGAAAAGAGCTTTTGCAGAAGAGGTTTATGAAAAAGAGTGCGGCCGTAAATCTGGCGATGATAAAATTAAATGTATTTTAAGTGTTTATAATTCTGGAAAGAGTTATGAAGATTCTAAGGGAGAATTTCCTACCGGAGTAACTGCAGACGGAAAATACGCAAGAGGATGGAAATATGCCGACGAAGTAATTTCTTTTAAACGAAATTGGGAAGCTTATTTTGAAGAAGAAGAACCCCCATTATCTAATTCTGAATTAAATTTAATTAAAAATGCAAAAGAGTGCGAAGATTGCGGAACAACAGGAATTTTTGGAAGCTGTAGAGAATCTTTATGCCTCGCTATTGGAGAAAAATTAAAACGCGAGTGTGAATTTAATCAGATAATTCCGGAAGGGGAAAGTTCTAATTGTGTTGAATCTCAAAAATACTTAAAAAGTTTGACGCTAAATGATTTAACTGCGAATTTAATGACACCAGTTAATACAAATAATTTTAATTGGACTACCCAAAATGTGCAGGTTATTTTAAGAAATACTATTAATCTTTATCCTGAAGAAAATGGCAGAAAATATTCTGATAATAAATATTTTGTTGACCAATTATATAAAAGAAAATTTTTATTTGAAGAAAGATATAAGGATATTAATGGAGACGGATTATTTAATACTGAAGAAGATATGAAATATGTTCTTTCAAATCTGGCCCCCGAGGCATATAGAGAAGTTGTATAAATGCGGGAACTAACTCCAGACTTGGCTCGTTTATTTATTGAAACAGAAAAATTGATTTTGGCTTTAAAACTAAATTTTGAAATTCTAAAGATTTTTAAGTAATCTTGAATTAATTTTTTCATGCGGGAATGCCGGAGAACTCACGCCCACGTTTGCGATACAGAGTTTTGTCCTTCGGGATGAATTCAAACGTAAACGTTCTGCTCCCAAGCCCACTCGTTTATTTGTTTTTTTTAAGTTTCTCTCGTGAACTTGCTCGGATCAAACGAGCTTTCCCACGTCCTAAAATAAATGAATATAATTCTAAAGATTTTTAAGTAATCTTAAATTAATTAATTTATGCGGGAATGCCGGAGAACTCACGACCCCGCTCGAAATTGTTAAGATAAAAAGTCTTCGCGAAATCGTTCGGGTCAAACTAGTTTTCCCACCCCGTAAAATAAAATCAATATGCGGGAATGCCGGAGTGGTCAAACGGAATTGGCTTAGGACCAATTAGCTTAGTGCTTGCACAGGTTCGAATCCTGTTTCCCGCATTTGGGTTTCTTTTTTAGAAACCACTTATATAAAAGATTATATTTTTTTATAAAAAAAGTTTTAAATGCTGTTTTTTGATGATTAATATGGCAAAAATAGTTGTTATCGGCGATGTAATGCTGGATAGATATTATTATTGCAAGAATAGAAATAATCCAGAGAGTTCGGCGCCGGCTTATATTTCAAGCAAAAGCAAAATAGTTCATAAGCCGGGAGGCGCAGGAAATGTTGCAGCTAATTTAGCTTCTTTAAAAGCAGATTTTAAACTTGTAAGTTTATCCGGAAAAGATGCAGATTCTGAAATTTTAGAAAGCTCTTTAGATGAATTAAATATCCCCTACAAATTTGTTTATGACAAGAGAAAAGAAACGATTGTTAAGATGCGCGCTTTAGATATTTCTGATGGAAGATATCATTTTAGGTTTGATATTGAGGACAAAATAGAAATCGCAGACAACCATGTTGAAGAAATTGTAGATGAAGCAAGAAATTCCAATTTGATTGTTATTGCTGATTACAATAAAGGGATTATAAATTCAAAGCTGATGTCAAAATTAAAAAGTTTGAATATTCCGATTTTAGTTGATCCAAAAAAAGAAAATATTAAATTTTATAAAAATGTTTTTTTAATAAAGCCAAATTCTATTGAAGCCAGAGATATGGCAAATAAAGGTAATGATTTAAAGGCGGCTAAAACATTAACTAAAATTTTAAATTCTAATATTTTGCTGACAAGATCGGGTGAAGGGATTGCTTATTACGGATTAAATAAAGATTTTTTTAGCTACCCTTCTCAGCCAGTTGGCGAATTAAAAGATGTAACCGGCGCCGGAGACAGCGTTATTGCAACATTTGCCCATTTTTATAATTTAGGAAAAGGATTAGAAGAATGCGTAAGATTGGCTAACAAAGCAGGCAGCGTTGCTGTTTGTCATCTGGGATGTTATCATGTTAAAGAAAAAGATTTAATATGATTTAGAGTTAATTTGTATTTCAAACTATTTTCATAAAAATTTTTACTGGCGATAAAATCATTTATCATTCTTCTTTTTTTTAGATTCTGCTTCTTTTTCTTTAATTTTTTTTTCTAAGCCAAGTTTTTCAATTAACTCTTTATAACGATTTCTGATTGTGACTTCTGTTATTCCTGCAATGTCTGCAACTTCTCTTTGTGTTTTTTTCTCGTCGTTCATCAAAGCAGCGACGTATAATGCTGCCGCAGAAATTCCCGCTGGTCCGCGCCCCGAAGTCAGCTCAACTTTATCGGCTTCTTTTAGCAATTTTAATGCTTCGTTTTGTGTTTTTGGCGAGAGCTTTAATACTGACGAGAATCTGGATACATAATCTTTTGGAGAAGATTGTTTTACTCTTATCCCTAATTTTCTTATGATAAATCTATATGTTCTGCCGATTTCTTTTCTTTCTACGTCTGATGCTGTCGCCATTTCGTAGAGGGTTCTTGGGATGTTGTATGAACGGCAGGCAGAATATAAACAGGCGGCGATTACGGATTCCATGCTTCTTCCTCGGACAAGGCCTCTTTGCAGAACATAATTGTAAATTCTTGCAGCTTCATCTTTGACGACATTCGGGAGATTTAAATAAGATGCAGTAACTCTCAATTCCGCCATAGCAAGTCTTAAATTTCTTTCAATAGAAGTTGAAACTCTTTCCTGCCATTTTTTTAATCTTAAAAATTTTCGCGTTTGTTTTGGTTCTAATCTGTAAATATCTGAAATTTCTCCGACGTTGGTTGTCAGACCCTTGTCAAATTTTTGCATTGACATTGGCGCTCCCCCACGTCCTTTTTTTTCTGACTTGTCAAATTTTCCAGAAAGGTCAACACCAGTATCAACCATTTTTTCTTCAACGACGAGACCGCAATCATTGCAAATTATTTCCCCTAAATGAGAATCATAAGTTAAATGAATGCTCCCGCATTCAGGACATTTTTTTATTGATGTGCTCATTTTAGAATTTGTTTATAAATTTAACGTAAGATTTATAAATGATAGGGCAAAGCTTTTTAAAGCTTTTGGTTAGATTAACACAGTCCGATAAGTTAAAACTGTCCGAGAATTGTCCGAAAACATATATTCTTAAAAATTCAAAATACTACAAATTTTTATGGCAGAACATTTAGATTATATACAAAATGTAATTAATAGAATGTCTAACAATTCTTTTTTAATTAAAGGGTGGACTATAACTTTCATCTCTCTTTTGTTTATTTTGTCTGTAAATAAATCAAGTAATTGGTTTTTATTTTTATCATTGTTACCTTTATCTTGTTTTTGGGGTCTTGATGCTTATTACTTAAGACAAGAGAGATTGTTTAGAAAATTATACGATGCAGTAAGACAAGGAAAAAATAATTATTCATTTAGTATGAACACAAAATATTTTGAAAAAGATGTAGATGGATGGTTCTCAACATTATTTTCTCCAACAATAGCAATGATATATCTAACAATAATATTATTAAACTTAATTCTACAGATATTAATCATAAGAGGAATAATCTAATGCCAAAAAGTGTATTCTTTAGTTTTGATTATGATAGAGATATTTGGAGAGTTAGCCAAGTTAGAAATAGTAATGTTGTAAAACCAAGGGGAGAAGAAGATGGTTTTATTGACTCTGCTTCTTGGGAAGAAGTAAAGAAAAAAGACGAAGCAACAATAAAGAGATGGATAGATAATCAATTAGAAGGGACATCTATTACAATTGTTTTAATTGGAGCACAAACATATGATAGTAAATGGGTAAATTACGAAATACAAACAAGTGCAAATAGAAAAAACAAATTATTAGGAATTTATATCCACAATATAAGAAATAATTATCAACAAACAGATTATAAGGGAAAAAATCCTTTTGAGAAATTTACTTTTACAAAAAGTGATGGAACAAAAATTAATTTGTCAAATTTAGTTCCAGTTTATGACTGGGTTTTGCAAGATGGAAGAAGTAACATTACTAAGTGGATTGATACAGCATTTAAACTGAATTAAGAATATTTCCCACCAATATTCAAATTATAAACAAGTGCTTTTAGTAGAACTTCAACATCTTTACATTAATGTATTAAAGGTTGATAATTAATTTATTTTTTAATTTTTTTCTAAAAATTACAAAACACAAAACTATTTAAATGCCTATTCATTAGGAAATAAAAGGAATAATACCTAATAAAAATGGCAACAACAGAAAGTCAAGAATTAAAGACGATAAAAATTCCAGAAGAAGAATGGAAGAAACTTGACGAAGTTAGAAAACTATTGATTGTAAAAGGAATAAATGGTTTAGATAAAGATATAAGAAAAGAAGCTGAAAGAGGATTAGAGAATAATAAAAATTTAACTTGGGGGATAATTATAGGAATTGGTGCAACTCTTTTAATTAATGCACTATCAGAATAAAATGGAAATAAAAAATATTCAAATTGTAGACAATTTAAGAAAATTAGAATTAAAAAAAGGGGAAGATGAAATAACGACCCCAAGACAAGCAATAACTACAACTAATCTAAATCATTCAAAAACAACTAATTATAAAACATCATTTCTTGAAATTTTAATAGGTAGTATAGATTATTTAAGAAATAAAGAATCTTATAAAAAAGAAGTTTCAAAAGCAAAAAAATATATCCAATCTAATCAAAATAAATTTCCAATTATTAGTATAAAGGGTATAACGAGCAAAAGAATAAAATCAGAGGATTTTAAATTAATTTGTAATTTTCAAAAAGATATAGGAGTTGAAAAAATAAGATTATTCTTCAAAGATAATTTATATAAAAATATTGATGAGTTAATGCTTTGGGTTAAGAATGAATTTGGAAATAATTATTATTTTGTTTTAGACCATAATTTAAATTTTACAGATTTTAGAAGATTGTATTTAAGTGCAATAGAAAATAAGCATAATTTTATTTTTTTCTTAAACAGAAAAGTAACAGGTAATAATAAAGAAAAGTTTTTATTTATTCAGGGTAGAGAAAAAGATAAAATAATAAGATGGGTTTCCCTATTAAGTAAGAAAACAGAAAATGGTTCTGTTAAACCTTTATATTATTATTGGTTAGGTT
>JAUYHR010000014.1 GCA_030689875.1 Nanobdellota archaeon | reverse complement strand
AATCTGACTTTCAATATACTACTTTCAAGTACAAAGAATCCAGATTTGTTTATAAAGCTTCCGGTTTTGAGGATATGTAAAGAAGAAACATCCAGAAGAGATCGCGAAGAGGTCATAAATCATATTCCTGCACAGTTATTTTTACTATCTGAATTTACAAACTAAAGAGTGTTGAGAAACAAATTATTTTGATATGTTTTTAAAACATACAAGCAATAGAAAAGCTTATATATATGTTTTTAAAACATTATGTTTTATGAACATACAGTTTTTAGATCGAGAAGAAGAGCTCAAAATAATCAATAAATTAAATAAAAATAATTTTTTCATAATTATTAAAGGAAGAAGAAGAATCGGAAAAACAACATTTCTTCAAAAAGTTTTTCAAAACGCAGTGTATATCTTTATATGGCCTAATAAATCAATAGAATGGATAAACAATGAAGTATGCAAAGAAAACAATTTGCCATTGTTTAAAAATTTCGGAGACATAATAAAATACTTGTTAGAAAAAAAGAAAACAATCATAATTGATGAGTTTCAAAATTTTCTAAGTGTTGAAAAATCTATTTACGGAGAAATTCAAAAAATAATTGATGAAAACAAAAACAAATTTTTAAAAATGGCCGTGGCTGGGTCAAGCTATTCGCTCATAAACAAAGTTTTTAATGATGTTGCTTCACCTTTGTATGGAAGAAAATCTGCAGAACTCACATTATCCCATCTGCCAATTAAAGATATTTTTAAAGAGGTGAAAAGACCATTAGAAGAATTTATCAAATTCTGGTCTATTTTTCAAGGAGTGCCATATTATTATGAATTTATTAATAAAGAACCTTTTGAAAAATTAATAAAACAATTATTCTTATCAAAAAATGCATTGCTAAGAGAAGAAGGAAAATCAATTTTAGCAATGGAATTCGGAAGCAATTCAAAAAACTACAACACAGTACTTTCGGCAATATCTGAAGGTAAAACAAAGTTCAATGAAATATCAAGTTTTTTTGGTGGGAAAAAAAATGAGACAATAAAATATTTAGATTTATTAAGAAAAGAGTTTAAACTTGTAAAAAGACTAACGCCTGTAACGTCAGATCCTAAAAAAACAAAAGAAGGAATATATTCTATCAAGGATAATCTTCTAGAATTTTGGTTTAATTTTGTTGATAAACAACAAATTTATGCAGAACAAG
>JAUYHR010000167.1 GCA_030689875.1 Nanobdellota archaeon | reverse complement strand
CGTCGCCCTGAACTTCTGCAAGCCAGTTTACTGCATTGTCTTTTGCGTCTGTCTGCTCGCTGGAAACACCCATTAAAGCCAAGGCAGTGTCGTAATATCTGTCGTAAGCTTCATCCCAGTATCTGTCACCTATTTGTTTTGCTAATAATTCTGTTTTAAAATCCTGTTCAGCGGTCAAAAAATATAAAAAAGATTCCGGCAAAAATTTTTCATTGTCCTCTTCAAAAACAATTAAGTAAGGAAGATAAGAAGAAACATCTTTGCCAAGTTTTTTTAAAATAAGAGTCGCCCACAAGCTTCCTTCATAGTCGCAGGAATTTCCTTTTTTAAAACATAAAGATTCTCGCGCTTTGATAAAATCTGTTCCTCCCGCCGTTTCTGATTTTACGCTTTCATCAAAAACATAAATTGTTGAGGATAATTGTTTTTTAAATAATAAATTCACCTGAAAAGCTTTATCGCATGAAACTGTAAATTCCTGTTGCTGACATTGGGGATTTATTTGCAACCAGTATCCAGAAGAATCAAGACTTAGACAATTTGCTCCCGACAAAGAAAGTTTTTTGTCTTGATCTATAGAAACTTGATATGTATCCGCATTTAAATCTTCAAGGGTACACGACGCCGGCTCTGAAGTTTCAATTTGCAAAAGCCAGTCAATTCCCGACGCTGTTTTGTTTTGCGCTAAAAGCCACGAAGCATATTTATCTGTATTTGCTGAACCGCCTTCATCTATAGCTAAAACTGCCTGAGAGGTTGTTTTTAGTTCGCATGAATTCGCATTTACCGGAACAAAACACTCGTCGTTAGAATCTGCCGCTAAAACGTCCGCTTCACACTGACCTGTTGAGAGCAAAGCAAAAATTTTACTTTCAAGACCGAATGTTGAACACTCTTTTTCCTGAACTTTATCTTCTATACATTTTACTGCATCTAAATTAGAAGTTTGGTTCAGCGAAGATATAAATGGCAAAATAAATATTAAAACAAAAAATCCAAATAAGACAACACCTTTTTTCATAAGAAAACCAGTTTAAAATTGTTTATAAACTTTTTTACAAAAAAGGTTATAGCTAAAAATCTTTGATTTTTTGCCTATAAATATTGTTCTTTTGCATGAATCTGGATGGATTTATGCCCGCAGTGAAACGAGGACATCAGAAAAAAATTTTTTTCTGCATTTTTAGAGTATGTCTGGAGTTTTGGGTTTTTGGTAAAAAATTTTAAAGATTAATTTCTTTTTTTATTCATCTTTTTCCTTATTCTGCTCCCGAAGTGTTTTTTTAACAAAATAATTAACGGGATTTTTATAGCGAATTTCTTCCCGTGTTGGGATAATTCCAATGCCGGCATAATAATCCTTGTCGTAATTTGGAGGCAGAACAATTTTATTTTTATAACTCCAAATAAGCTGGGATTTAATATATCCTTCTTTAAGCAGGGGGTTATTTTTTTTGTTCCAGTCATAAATTCTTTTTTCAAGCTCATTTCTTTCCATTCCTATTGAACGGAAAAAATTTGTTAAAACAAACAACGCCCTTTTTTTTCCGTCGCTAAGCCCTTCCAGAATTTTTTTAATTGAGTCAGGAAAATTCTTGTCAGAAATCTCTCCTAAATTAATTGGCTTAAATTCCTCTGTATTTTTTCTTCCAAAGGAGACCCCTCTGGGGCCAGAAGATTCAACTCTCCCGTAATTTTCCCTATGCCAATCCAATGCCTGAATTAAAAATTCTGAAGCCTCGCCTTCTTTCGCATTTGGAATAAAATTTTTAACTTCTGCTTTTAACGGGTCTGCATCTTTTAGCTCAAATTTTGAAATTTGTTCAGCGTCTATAACAACACTCGCCAACGCTGTTTTTTCATGCAGAGAATAAGGCATTCTGAATAAATGGCGGGGAGAAACAAGAATAATGTCGGGCATTACTTCTTTAGAAGCCTGAAAATTTTTTACATATTTGTTTGGTCTTTCTATATCTGAAATTTTTTCAATTAATTGCTCTTTTGTCTGCTCAATAATATATTTTATAATTATCCTCGGCCATTCCGGAAACATATTTTTTGTCTGCACTCCATTCACTTCTTTTGGAAATGCCTTCCACGGAACAATAATATGAAATCCTTTTGAGCCGGAAAATTTCACCCCGAAATTTTTAATTCTGTGAAATTTTAAAAAATTAAATATTATCTCTGCGCAAATTTTGCTGTAATCAATGTATTTGCTGTCAATATCTATAATTAAATCCCAGCCAATTCTTAATTCATTTGCCTGCTTCTCCGACATTCCTGTAACAATTTTCATCGGGTCTTCCCATAATTCTTCCGAGCAATTAAAAGATGTTGCGCCTTTTTTCACCATTTCAAAAACATCGTTGGGGTATTGAAAAGAATCCGGGCGTTTTCCAAAACCTTCAAAATACCGAGGGCAAATTTCTCTATTTTTAGAAAAATCGCAAATTGCTTTTTGTATATCTGCTCTTGAATAATACAAATTCGTTATCTTCCTTATACGTTCCTCTTTGAAAGTCATATTTTTTAATAAACTAAAAGATTTATATAATTAGTTATAGCCATGAAAGATAATAATGTTTAAATAATCTTTTTAGATTAAAATAAAATGCAAATAAAACTTGAAAACCCCCAATTATTATCTAAAGTCGTTGAACTTATTTCAGCCCTTGTAATAGAAGTTAAATTTAAAATAGACGGCTCTGGGATGAGTGTCATTGCTATTGACCCTGCAAATGTGGCGATGGTAAGATTTTTTCTTTCAAAAGACGCGTTCTCGCAGTTTGATTTGGGGAATGCAAAACAAGAAATATGGGGCGTGAATTTAGAGGACTTGAAAAAAATTTTAAGAAGAGCCGGAGTAAAAAGCTCGCTGATATTAAAAAGAGATGAAAATAAACTGAACATAGAAATTCCCGACAAAATAAAAAGAAATTTTACATTAAATTTAATTGACATAAAAAGCGAAGACAAAGAAATGCCGAATTTGGAATTCAGCGCAAGAGTTGAAATGAATTCCGCTGATTTAATTGACGCTGTTGAAGACTGCGGTGTTGTCGCCGACGCCTGCTCTTTTATTATTGAAAACAATAATTTTATAATTGAAGCAAAAAATTTGAATTCAGCAAGGTCTGAATTTTCAGGCGACGAAGCAAATATTAAAGCGGAAAATTGCAAGTCAAGATACAGCGTTGAATATCTTGACAAATTTATAAAAGGAAGCAAACTTTGCGACAAAACAATTCTGAATTTCGCGAACGACCATCCTCTAAGAATGGACTTGAGAATCGAAAACATGGAAATTAATTTTATTCTTGCCCCGAGAGTGGAATCTGAAGACTAATAATTGTAATAATTATAAAGAGACATCAAGAGGAAAAATTTAAATAGCTTCTTTTCCAGAGAGGTTTAATGAAAAATTTAAAAAAGTTTTTATTAGGGGCAGGTTTAGCGGGGAGTTTAATTTTCGGAACAACAAATAAATCTTTTTCCCAAGATATACCGCAAGAAAAAAAACTTCTTCCAAATTTAAATTTTTATTTTGAAACAGGGGACTATAAACATTTGGAGGGTTATCCGGAATTTAAAAAATATGTCAAAGCATGGTTAAGCGAGTTACCTAAAGAGACTGAAAGGGGGAATATTTGGTTCTATTATGGAGATACAGATGGCGACGGAGTCTATGATTATGTTAACATTGATAATTATAGTTCTTTAATAAGATCTCAAGAAAAGTTTTCATTTGATTTTAATACAAAAAAAATAGATTACGCTTTAGAGATTTATGACGGGTGTAAAGGGCAACTTGAAGATTGTGACAAAATTATAAGCAAAAGCTATAATGAGATAGACCAAAAAGAAGCAGAACAGCTTGGATATGATTTTTTTGAAAGAATAAAAGAGTTTGCAGAAACTTCAAAAGAATTCAGCAGATTTAACCCCGGACAATTAGAAGAACTTGTTAGAAAAGAATCTTATTATATGCTAAAAACAGATAATCCCGGGAAGCTTGTTGGAAATTCAAGAATTCCTATAGAAAAACTTCTTTCCGAAGAAGAAATAAAAAAAGTTGAAAATTATCCTAAAGAAAAAAAGGAGAAGGTTGAAAGAGAAAGAATTGAACAAGAAAGGCAGGAGAAGATTAGAGTTGAACAGGATAAAATTAGACTGGAAAAAAAAGCCAGAAAACCTAAAGCAAGATTGAAAATTGGCGGAGGCATTTTAGGGAATGGTCTCTCACCTACAAAACCCTATTTTGAAATAAATCCTCAACTAACAAATAAAAAAAGAAAAGGATTTGCAATGGGTCTTGACTTTTTTGCGATGAATTCAGAAAGATATTTTGATAGATTGGAAAGAGACGGATATGATGAAGAATATTTAAACCCATTTACATCTTTAGTTTCAGAGAGATCATATAAATACCATATCTCCGTGATAAGCACTAATCGTTTTGGATTAAATCTGGATTATGTTTCTCCTTCTTTTGAAATTTCTGCGAATGTCGGATTTTTAAGACGGAAAATGCTGATAGAAAAAACTGCCGTAACTGAAGAATATATTAAAGTTCATTCCTCTAAACAAGAGCCCTCTTCATTTAAAACTGAAAAAATAATCTCTTGGGAAGGAGAAAAATTCTTTGGACATTTATATGGAGGGCTTGGGGGAGAAGTCTTCCCTTTTTTTAAAAAAAATAATTTTAGCAAAAATATCTCTTTTTCTTTGGAGGGAATGATTGTTGCAGGAAAAGGTAATATTTATGTTCCCCACATTTATGTTTACCCATTTTATTTTAAGGGAGGTTGGATAATAAATGCGGGGCTAAAATACACTTTTGGAAAAAGTAATCAAAAAAAATAAATTTTTTATTAAAAGAGTAAACTAAATATTTTTAAATCAAAATATCATCTAATATTAATGAAAAGGGGGAACAAAAAATAGGAAATTTTTTGACAAACTCGCCCAAGCGTGGTCGAGTTAAAGAGGGAAGGCAGAAAGGACAACTTACAATTTTTATAATTGTTGCAATTCTTGTTGTAGCAATAGTTGCTTTGCTTTTTGCAATTCCTAAATTAAGAACTGCCGTCGGA
>JAUYHR010000148.1 GCA_030689875.1 Nanobdellota archaeon | reverse complement strand
TGAAAAAATTAATTTTAACGCACATTAGCTCAAGATATGAAAAAAATTTAAATCAAATTTTAAATGAAGCAAAAAAAATTTTTAAAGAAAGTTATTTGGTGAAAGATTTGGATGTTGTGGAAGTTTAAAATTTTTTTAATTCTAATAGAAACATTTTAAATAGAATTTTTTCTTTATTTATACATGCCTGGGTAGCTCAATTCGAGACCACGCACTGGGTTTTTCTTTTAAAAAAAGAAAAGCTACAATGTAAAAGAAAACTACAATAGTACTGCCTACCACGAAGTTGCTCGGCCTGGATATCCATTCTTCGCTACAAAATTTATGCTGATAAAACTTAAATAGTATTTTATTTTTCTAATTTAATGCCTGGGTAGCTCAGCCTGGATAGAGCGACTGCCTTCTAAGCAGTAGGTCGTGGGTTCAAATCCCATCTCGGGCATTGCGGAGGTGGCACAGCGGCTACTGCGGAAGCCTGCAGAGCTTCTTTTCGTGGGTTCGAGTCCCACCCTCCGCTTTTTATGCAACTGAAAGTTGCATTTTTAAATTAAGACGAGAACCCGGGTTCGACGAGCGACTTTGATTT
This sequence comes from Nanobdellota archaeon, assembly GCA_030689875.1. GTDB lineage: Archaea > Nanobdellota > Nanobdellia > Pacearchaeales > GW2011-AR1 > JWKY01. The sequence continues at coordinate 12,598 of JAUYHR010000148.1, read as the reverse complement.
CAAAAAAATTCCGAAGGCATTTATAAAAAATAGAAATCGGGGTCGGGAGTAGAGAAATTTTATTTTATTCTAACGACTTTCAAGTGATTGAGTAGTTTTGGTAGAATAATTCTAAAAAAATCTAACCAACTCAGTCCGATAAATATCAAACTAACCGAATAGTTTTCTTTCTGTCCGAAAACTAATATTTACTTTTTATTGAAGTTCTCAACAATCTCAATCTCTTCAGGTGTTAGCTCGTATAATTCATAAACCATTTTATCTATTTTCTTTTCTAATTCTTTTACTATTAACTGCTTATCTTGGTTTTCCAAATAATCTTTACTTTTTATATTTTTTCTCCTCAACCTTGTCTCTCCTTTCTTTGCCTCTGCTTCAGGCACATAAGTGTTATAGAAGCCAAGAATAAATTGGAGATATTCTACTTATAAATGAGAGAAAGCATTAATTGGGTCTAATTCTAAAATAGAAACATCTTTTTTGGTCTCCTTAATTGCCCACTTTTTGAAATTATCCTCCATTATTTCTCCTTCTTTTCTTAAGATTCCCTTATTATCAAATCTATCCTTAGAGATTATTCCCACCAGCCAGACTTTATTTTTTGACAAATTAGTTTTTGCAAAGAGATGAAAATCACAAGGATTATTCAATTGCTTTTCATTAACCTCACATCTCCATCTTTCCTCAGGAAGATAATTTACTAATTGTGTCTTAAGAGAAACATTTTTATCTTTTATTTTGAAGTCAAATTCATCCTTGTTGCCAATACGTGTATCCTCTACGAAAGGTATACTTGCACCAATTAAATATTTTCTAAGAGCTAATCTTCCAACTTCTCCAGCAAGCTTTTGTGCATAATCTCCACAAAATAGGTTAAAGGTGTTATATTTTTTAACATTTTGTCTTGCCTCAATTAGCATATCTTCTGTTATTTCTATTTCCATCCATTCAAATTTTTTGCTCATTTTATATTTCTTATTATGTTATTTTTCCTTGCTTTCTTCAACGATTTTAATTTCCTCAGATGTTAAATCATATATATCATAAACTATTTGGTCAATTCTCTTTTCATAATCCTTAACCACTGCTTTCTTATCTGCACTCTTTACGTAGTTTTCATCATTAGTTATAGACATTATTTTATCTACTATTTCTGCAAGTTGCTTCTGTTGCTCTATTGGAATGTTTTTTATTGGCAATGTTCTTATTTGATGTGGAGAGATGTGTAACCTATCGCTTAAAAATTCAGAAAAATAAAAGCTTAATAGACTTGAAGATAAGATTGCCTGAAGATAAGGTAATAAAAATTTATTTTTCGTGCTAGTCAATTTATCACTTCTATAGGTGTTCAATTGAGAATTGCTTACTTTTTCTAAATCTTTTAATAAAACACAAATTCTTATCGTTTGGTCAATATATAAATTGTTATAATCTAAGACAGACACAATCTCACTTGCACCAGCTATATCTTTTATTAAAATTTTTTTGTTTTCAAATAGTTCTTTAAACTTGCCCCTATGATGAACCTCTGGGGCATAGTTTAAATATTTATTAATATTTGAGAGCTTATTCTTAGTAATATTTTTCCCCTCGCAGTATCTTTTATATTGACCATTAATATTTTTATTAAAGATAAAATCTTCTTTTTTTTGCATTGTTTTTTCGCTATGCACAACTATTCCTGCGTCAATATAACAAATGTTTTCTAAGGGAATAGTGTTTTCTCTTATTTTGTTATACAACTTAATTTTGCCTACATTAGAATTCATTCTGAAATTACTTTCATTTAATAAAGTTTTTTTTACTATGCTAAACTTCATATCTCTAAAGCCAAATAGAGAATTAACGTCGAGAATACTAATGTTGTTATCTGAACTAACCACTGATTTTTGGCATATGGTTACAGCAGTATCAACCGTTGCGGTTTCAAAAACATTGAAATTAAAATTTATTATCAAAATTAACTTATTTTCTAAAAGCATTCTTCTAATTCCCAATCCATACTTTTGAGTTAAATACTTATTCGAAGTAATAAAAGTGCTAACACCCATCTCCCGAAGTAATTTAAATGATTTTTCAATAAATAAAATATATAAATCATAATGTCCCGTAGAAGACTTAAATTTTTTAAGGTAATATTCTTTGTTTTCCTTACCCATATTCCAACTTGAAACGTAAGGGGGGTTAGCAATGACAACATCAAAACCAGGATTATCTCTATCAAAAACATCAATAAAATTCATTTTCCAAAGGAAAAAAGGCATAGAACGTTTCTTTTGTAAAATTTCTTCAACTTCTTTCAAAGAATCTTTTTTGTTTTCTTCAATTAGTTTTGATTTAATCAATTCAATAGTAGCATCTTCGATTTTTTTCTTTTGTTCTTGCTTTTTTATTCTATCACTAATATGGGTAAATTCTTCATGATATTTTTTTAAAATAATAAGTTTTCTTGCTGAATCTGATTCAAACAAGGGCAAATTTTCTCCTCGACTTTTTCCTAATTCTATTTTTTCTTTCTCTAATTTTTTAATTTCTTTCTCTAATTCTTTTCTCTTCTCTTTTTGATTGATTAAAAAAGGAATTTTTGATTTTAGTTTATTTATTTCAATGTCAATTTCTTTTATTTTTTCTAACCTATTTGGTTTTATTATCTTAATTCCCATCCATTTATCATCCCACAACTTCATACCTTCAAATTCTTCAATTAAACTATTCCCACACATAATTTTGTAATCTAAATTAGGAAGTGGTTTAACATTTCCATAATCCTCTTCGTCAACTATCAATGAAAGCCATAATCTCAACTGACAGATATCAACTGCACCAGGAGAAATATCAACTCCGTGCAAATTATTTTCAATACATTCTTCCTTTAAATCAAATATCTTTTTTCCAGAATTTAATAAAGAACGTGCTTTTACAATTTCAGACATCATTCCTACCAAAAAAGCACCAGAACCAACTGCAGGGTCTACAACCTTAATTTCTTTTAAAAGATTGTCTATCCTAAATTTATTTTCAACAATTTCTTTAGAAATATCTTGTGAATTATTTTCACTAACAAAGTTTTCAATAATTTCTTTTTTAAGTTGAGTGTTAGTCTCTAAATAATTTATCAGGCTTTGCTGACACATATAATGAACAATCTCTCTCGGAGTATAGAAAGAACCTGTAGACTTTCTTTCTTTTGTTTCTAAAAGATTTTCAAAAACTTTTCCTAACATCTCTGGGTCGATGGCTACCTCCTTTTCCATGGGTTCATCTTCTTTTACAGTAAAATTATACAAATTAAACGTATCCAATATGCCTTCTCCATTTGAATTAGAAAAAATTTCATTTGAAATTAAAATATCTGTTTCTCTCCAATTATATCCCTTGTTTGTTCCTATAGGTTCAAATAAACCCCCATTTAAGAAAGGGAGTTTATAATCAATTCCTTGCAGATGAAATTGGTCATCATCGGCTCTTCTATCTTGTGCTAAAGCAGAATAAAATAAATGTTCTAAATAGTCGTTAAAAAAATTCTTATTTTTTTCTTTACATTTTTTAAATAGATTATATAAAAAATTCTTATCCCCCTCTCCAAATCTTTTAAACTTTTTAGAAAGTTGGTCTTTTTCAATTCCTAACCATCCTTTTTTCTGCAAAAAATAAAGAAATACAATTTGACCAAGAATCCTTTTTGCAAAATCTTCTTTTTCTATATTTTTATCTTCAAACTCTTTTTTTATTTTAATATCTTTTTTGATTAAACTATCTATTGATTTGAGTAATCTATCAAATAACCCTCGATATTTCTCAAAGAACTCTTTTGTAACTTTTTCTACATGGAAGCATTCTTCAATGTCAGAAATATAAATCTCTCCCTCATTTTCTATTATTGGAGCTAACTGAGATTGGGCAGTATGACTAAATTCATCTTTACCAACAAGGAAAGAATATCTTCTTGCAGGAGTAAAATCGTATTTTAGATTACCTTTTTCATTTAAAGATAAATCTAATTTAACAAATGAAAACCTCCAGTCAGGAGAACCTTCCTGAAAGAAAGCAACTAGTGAAGAATTAATTCCTGGATTATTTTTTAAATATTTTGCAATAAAATTTCTTTGAAGAGTTCTTGCTCTTTCAATAGAACGCTCATTATTTAATTGAACAGTAAGAATATGAATCTTTTTGTCTTCTTTGTCAGTGTATTCTCCTATTAATTGGCAGGATTTTATGTGGTCTTTAAATTCTGAGCTGATTTCTTCAGGAGATATTATTTGGCTTTTTGAAAGGTCTGCTTTATTTAGAAGATTATTTATAAAAAGTTTAAAACTATTTAGATTAAAAGAGTTCTCTAGAGCATTTTTTATTAACTCTTTAGTTCTTTGTTGTGCCATCTTTTTCTCCTCTAAGATATACAGAAAGAATAACTTCTCTTGGTCTATCAGAAACTCGAATATTCTCGGAGTAAGTCTTTTGGAGAGACTGTGGGTCTATTTCTTGTTTAGCTAATTCTAATATTCTTTCTGGAACAATACTTCCTTTTTTTATTTTTGATAAGAATTTCTTTAATGAATTTCTATCAATTCCCCCCTTCTTTAATGAATCTTGAACTTTCTTCAAAAATAATTTGTTTTCATCGGTTAACTGAGAAGAATTCATCACATGTTCTATTATCCTAAAAACATTTGTTGACAAATCTCTTCCACCCTTCCCTTCAAATTCTACTATCTGTTCTTTAGTGCATTCTTCAAACTTTTGTTTATTTTTTTCTAACAAATCATAAAAGTCTTGTCCTTTGGGTATTCCTTCTTCATTTACTGAAGATTTTAAAAATTTCGCAGATTCAAAAAAATCCAATTCTGAATTTGTCAGAAGTTTATCAGATAAAATCCATTTTTGCAATTCTCCCTTTTTGAAAAAAGTTAGAACAGATGATTTTTCTAAAGAATATTTTTTTCCAGTTCTGGCTTTTCTTGGAAGATTTTTTATTTTATTAAAAAGTTTTGGATTATTTCTTTTTACTAATCGGATTTCTTCTAAATAGTCTAACTCGCTTTCTCCGTAAGATTCTTCTCCTTCAATATATTTTTTAGAAGTTAAAATTTCAAATAAACCATGCTGGGCTACTTCTTCATCTTCAGTTAGAAGTTTTGAATCATTCCCTAACATTTGAATAAATGCATTCACTTTAGATATTGCCGTTTCTTTCAGTCTTATTTGATTCTCTGATTGTGCTGTCGGGAAAAAACTATAAGTATAAATCTCTTTGAATTTTGTGCTAATTCTATTTATTCTTCCAACTCTTTGAATTACTCTAACTGGATTCCAGGGGATGTCGTAATTTATAACTACATTAGCTCTATTGAGATTAACTCCTTCTGCTAAAACTTCTGTGCAAATAAGGATGTCATAATCTTCATTTTGTTCTCTTGAATTTTCATCAAAATTTTTTATTACATTATTTTTTTCAGATTCATTTGATTCACCAGTAAAAACTAAAGCTCTTTTCTTTATTTCTTCTGGCAAGTTATCATGTAAATAATAAGCAGTTTCAGTAGATTCTGTAAAAACGAGAATTTTATTTTTCTTCAAAATATTATCTGTTTTTAATGAAAGTTTAAATTTTTCCAATTTAGGGTCTCTTTTTATTTTTTCCCACATTTTTTTTATTCTCTCAAGAATTTCTCTGTCTTTTATTAGTCCTTTAATAAATTCTGGTTTAAAATCTGAAGCATTATATTCTTCTAACTTCCCATCTTCTTTTAATCTGATTATAGCATCGTCATTCCCTTCTTCAACATAATCAAAATATTTTCCAGAATACTTTTTACTTATTGGAACTTTCTTTTTATCTTTGTAAACAGATATAAAATCATCATACGCTTCAATAAATCTTCCGATTGATTTTTTGAATGCTTCAAAACTGCTCTCTAATCTTTTAACGAGAAGAATTTTCATGAATTTTCTCATGTTCTTTTGAGAAATTTCTTGCTCTTGAGTAATTGTTAATTTGTTTTTATTGATGTATAACAATGGCGTATAACGAATGTATTCAAAATCTTGTGCGATTAATTTTATAGTCTCGTCGAATATTTTTTCCTCTTCTTTACTAAGCCCATATAAAACTGCCTGAGGTTCTGCTATTTTCGGGAATTTTACTTTTGCTTTATCTAAGTCTTCTTTAAAATGGTCAAGAATCTCAGCACGAGTTCTTCTAACGATTAAAGGTTTTAGAACTTTATCTCTTATCTGTTTAGATACATCTTTTATAACTTTGATATACTCATTTTTATCTTCAGATTTTTTAGCAATTTGAATTTTCTTTTGTAAATCATTAAAAAACTTTTCAAGATTTTTCACATGAGGAATATCGCTATCTTTAATATTTTGAAATAATTTTATCTGATTTAAAACATCTCGAGGGTAATTATTTAAAGGTGTTGCAGTTACCAAAATTATTTTTTTGTTTCCTTTGCAGATTTTATGAAGTGCTTCATATTGTCCTGTTTCTTCTGTTCTGAATCTATGTGCTTCGTCTATTACAATGATGGTTTTATCTTCTAAGTCCTGTTTCAAAACTTTATCAAGTATTCCTGTAGACCTACAAACTGCTGAAACCCCATACTCGCTTAAAATTCTCTCCCACGAACCAGGATTATTTCGGTCTATTATTGCTGGTGGGGCTAAAATAAGTATTCTTTCTTTTGGATTTTCTTTAATTAAATTTTTTAATAATTTTGCTACAATATAAGTTTTACCAAGACCAACGACATCTGAAATAAATACCCCCCCGTATTTTTTTAATTTTGATTTTGCATCTCTAACTGCCTCTTCTTGATATTTTAGTTTTAAAGCATTTCCAGTTGAATCGTCATCGAATTCCTCTTCTTCTATTCTTTCTCCAAAATATTCATAAAGAAATTTTAAATAAAGTTCATAAGGAGATAAAGATTCATTTAACCAAGTTTTTGATTTAATTGAAACAGCAAACAAATCTGAAACTTCTACTGAATCTTTCCAAAGTTCATTAAATTTATCTAATGCAAATTTGTAATCTCGATTATCTTTTAACACAACATTAAACTCTAGGTTATCTTCTAACCCAGCTTTAGTTAAATTGCTTGAGCCAGTTATAACTCTTCCAGGGTCTACTTGATTTTTATTAAATGACATAATATATACTTTTGCGTGAATATTTTGGGAGCGATATACTTTTATCTCTAATTTTTTGCTTTTAATCCACTCTATAAATAAATCAGAAGCGTCTTCAATTTTTTTAGTTTCTGGAGCATGATTATTGAAATCTTCAATAAGATTTTCGTCATATACTTCCTTTACTTGTAAATCTGACAAGTTATTTTGCGAACCTGCTTTTTTTATCAATTCTGCTACTCCCTTGTCCGTATTTAATCCAATTAAAATTCTTACTTTTTCAGGAGATTTAAGATAATCGCATAATCTATAAAATCCTGAACTAAAGAAATAACCTACGAGACAATCAAATGCTTTTGTATTCTTAATCAAAGAATCTAATCTAGAATAAAGTGTGTCTCCTTTTTCATTAGTTATAAAATTTGAATTATTTGGGTCTACCATTTTTATTTTTTTAATCCCCTCGCTTTATAATCATACTTTATCAAATCTTTAATTTCGCTTTTGATTATTAGCATAGAGAATAAGATTATTTCTTTATTTTCCCCCCTTTTCTGTTATTTTTATTTTATATTTACTTTTCATCTTCCCTCACACCATGCACAAGATTTAGTTGGGCAATCATCATTTAATAATTTAATTGCTTTATTGAATATATTTTCAGCATTCTTTACATTAATCTTCATAACCTTCAAATCTGTATTAAAAATTACTTCTCCAGTTTCTAAAACTTCTTTAGGATGATAAAATAATAAAAAAGAATAATCTTCTGTTTCATATTTATTTTTTCTTAATAAAAAATTGTAAATATCTAATTGATTTTGATAATGCTCGTGTGTGTCTTCTTTTAATGGAAATCCACGAGTTTTATAATCAAGGATAATTAATTTTTTCCCTTTCTGTAAAAGATTATCAACTGCTCCATGCAAAATATTTCCTTCTTTATCTTCCCATTTAATTCCTTTGAAATTATTTCTCCACTCACTCAATAATTCTTTATTATCGAATAATTTACAGCCCTTGCATTCTTTATTTTCTTTTAATTCTGGAGGAAGTTTTTCCTGTTCCATAAATTTGTCAAAATGAACTTTTAGAATTTTGTCCATTCCTGACGGCAAACTTGGAAATATTCCTGCTGGTCTTTTCCAAACTTTATGCTGTGCTAACCAAAAACAGCGAGGGCATTCTTTCATAAGCGATAAACTACTTGGACTTAATTTGAAATTCATTTTTTCTTCCTCCTACAAGTTTTTCCAGTTGATGATTTTCTTGTTCCTACTGGACATCTTTTTCCAGCAGATAAAATTCTTGGATAGTTAAGACTATATCTTTGTGTTGGGCTTCTTTTTGTCCTATTTATTATTTTTTTTGTCATGTTTTATTATTACTCCTTTTTTTAATAATTCTTTTAAATATTATTGAACGGTGATATATGAAAGACCAGTTTCTCCTGCTATTTCATTTGGAGACATAGCTCCACCTTTCTTGTGCAAGATTCTTACTATTTCCCGCATTTTTGAATTAAGTTTTTGTTTTTCCTTCACCACTTTTAACCTCTTTAACGAATAAAATAAATTTTGAATTCTTTGCTCGTTCTATTGTTTCATTATTAGGATTTAATACAATTTCAAAAATTGATTTTTCGTTTAATCCTTTTTTGAGTGCAAGATTTTTGGGTATCTTAATTGAAATTTGTCCAGTTGTTTTGTCATAAATTACTTTTTTCTCTTCGGGAAGTTCTTCCTGTCCGTCAGAGATTACGCTTAATGCTTCTTCAAATATTTTGTTATTATCATCCATTTTAGTCTTTTTATTTATTTTATATGTTTAATAATTAGACTAAAGACTATTTAAATGTATCTTTTTTGACTTATTTTTAGACTATCTATTATTAAAAATAGATAAGTTTATAAAGGGATTATTATGTATATAATAATTAGTCTAAATATTAAATACAGACTAAACGGAATATTATGGGTTTCCAAAGGGGTGGCTGTTTATGGGACAGCCACTTAATATTCAATTAAATCAAGGAGAAAAATAATATGGAACAACAAGAGAAACTATTTGAAGAACAAGAAAATCAATTCAAGCCAGTTATAACTCTGCAAAGAAATAGTTTAAATTTAGAAAGAGAGAAAGAAAGATTCATTCAAAATTTGTGTGATTTTATAGAACCTATTAACTTTGAACAATTACAAATTATGGGAAGACCAAAAGCAAATTTTAAAGATATAATCAAAGCACTTTGTATAATGTCTTATAATGGAATGAGCTACAGAAGAACTCAATCTGATTTAAAATGGATGTTTGAAAATGAACTCATGAAATCAATTCCACCACGAAGCACTTTAAATGATTATTCCAATAATGAAAATACTATTAAATTAATTGAAAAATTAATTCAAATTTCTGCTTTATTTTTTCAGGATAACGAAGACACCATGATTCTTGATTCTACTTGGTTGGCTACAAGAATGTATACAGGAGGATATAAACGGGTTCATGATAAGAAAAATTCAAATTTTGAACAGACAAGGAAATTACATATATCCTGCTTAAAAAATAGCAGAGTAATATGCTGTGCAAAAACAACAAAAGGGGCAAGACATGATTGTCCCTTATTTGAAGAATTATTGAGAACTCCAATTAAAAACGGATTTCAGATAAAAACAGTTATTGCTGATTCTGGTTATATGAGTAAAAATAATTATGCTCTTTGTAATGAATTGGGAGTTCTTGAAGTTTTTATTGATTTTAGATTGGGTGTGACAGGAAAAAAATCTAAAAGTGATTTATGGAAAGAAAGTGTAAGACTTTGGAAAGAACGAAGAGATATTTGGAAAGAGACCTACAGATTTAGGGTTTTAGTCGAGGGAATATTTTCTGCAATAAAAAGAAAAAATCTTAACTATCTTCGTTCAAAAAAAGAAAATGCAATAGATGTTGAATTACTGCTTAAAGCATTTGTTTATAATATTACAATTATTGGGAAATATTCTTAAATGAAAGATATATAATAAATAATGTGGGGATAAAAAAATGAAAGATAAAATAAAATCAAAAGAACCTATGACAATTTGGATTAGGGGGTATGATAAAAGTAAATTTGAAGAATCACATTTACTTAGAGCTGACAGAATTGAATATTTACACGATAAAGAAGGAGAATGTTTTGACCATCATTTATTTTTTTATCTAAAAAAAGAATTAGTTTTTAAAGTATGGTTAAAAAATAAACCTAAAGATAAAGAATATAAAAATATCGACGAGGCACTTAAAGATGTTGGAATTGAGGTGTATTAAAATGATAAAAAATAAAACAGATTATTTAATGACTATGAGAGTTTATATTTTGAATCTTCTTATTCAGGGAAAGAAAGACAAAGCAAAGAGATTAGCAAAAAAGCATGATTTAGTCTTGGCTTATAATCAAGGGGTTGAAAGCATAAAGAAAAATAAAATAAAATTTACAAAAAAACAAATTCAAGAATCTAAAGAGGCTGAAAAAAATTATTATAAAAAAGAATTAAATTTAAAATGAAAAATAAAACTCAAAAGATTATGGAAATAATTTCAACAATAATAATGAGTATCGCTGTAATTTTTATATTCCTTAGCCTATTCGGAGTAATTTAAAATGAAATTCACAAAAGAAGATAAAAAAGATTTAAGAGCATATCTTGAAGAATATCTAAAAGTATTCAAGAATAAAGATGAACATCAAAAAGTTCATAAGAAAGAGCCATGTATGGTTTGCCGTAGAGCTAAAGAACTTTTAAAAAAATTAAAATGAAACCAACAAAATTACAAACTAAAATTGTTAAAACATTATTCATATTACTTATCCCCCTGCTTTTAACTGCGAGTGTATTATCAAGTTATGAACTAATAAAAAATGAGATGCCTTTGCATAACACTATTATCTCAACGATATTTATAATTTATATCTTGGGATTGGTTGTTCTCTTAATTCTTATGTTAACTAAATATAAAAAAGATTTAGAAATAGGAATAGAAAGACCTTTTATGAAAACATTTTTTATCCCATTATTTGTTTTTATGATTATCGCTGGGTTAATAGATATTTTAATTTCTAAAACATGGAAAAATTTTTATATCTTATTTCTTGGGATAATGCTGTTAATCCTCAATATAATTTTTGATAAAAAAGGTAGAAAAAGATGAAAAAGGAAAGAGATAAATTTTACTTAATTACGGGAATTTTGGAGATGTTATTGGGAATTCTTGTTTTCTTTAGAAATTCTTATATTCTTGGAATTATTATTTTTTTGATTGGTATTTTAATTATTGTAAAAGGCTATTTGAACTGGATTAAGTTTTCATTTGTGAATTATTTTAAGAAAAGATAAATTACTTTTGAAAATTAAAAGAGGTCATCACTCCCTTAAAAAATTCCGATTCTTTCTTCTGCCACCAGTTATGAGTTTAGCTCATGAACATATATTCAACCTACTTTGGAGCGAGAGGTAGCTATCATCTCCATTTCGGCGACGTCTAATACATCAAAAGATTTACATCCCGAAGGAATACTTTTAATGCTTGGCTTCTGCCACTTGACAGAAGTCCCCACCCATCAAAGAGCTACGAGTTAGAGCTCGATTATTTAGCCTTAATACTTTAAATATTTTTGTATAATTTTTCTGTTAAAAAAGTGCGTTGTTAAGAAAAGCAAAAGGCAATATTTTTAAGCTTTTAATCTTCTTAATAAATATGCCTAAAAAAGAGTCATATAGAATATCTATCTTAGTTGTAGTTTTAGTAGTTGTATTGTTGCTGTTATTTAACTCTATAGAATCAAACAAAGAAAAAGATAAATCTGATTATCCTGCCTTCACTTCTCAGCAATTTATTTCTCCAGAGAATCATCCAGAAATTTTTGTATGGATGACTATTCAAGAATGTGTGAATGACAAGATTAATTCATACACTTCTTTAGCTCTTCACAACTTCTATGATTCCACTTGGAAAAGCAAGTTCTTAATAAATGGGATTGAAGTTCCTTTTGAATTAGATTCTGATAACTCGCAGAATGATAGTGTGTTATATAATTACAAGATTTCAAAGAATGAGGCGATAAATATAACTCTCTTTATTAATGAAACTTACTTTATTGATTATTCTAAAGAATGTATTAATTTGGCTGATTATAAGATGTTAAGGTAAGTAAAGATAAATTTTTGTGTAAAGAGTAATCTTCAATTAGAGCTTATTCCAAAATATCGTTACTAACTTAAAAATAAAGGGTTGAAATTAATACAGATTTTTAAACAATGGATTTATAAGTTACAATTTGTTACAATTTGTAACTAATATGGTTAAGAAGATAAAAGAATGTGGCGTGGTAAGGATTAGCCCAGAATTATCAAAAAGAATTAAAGAACTTCTTGATAAAAATAATAATAAATTATATTGTGATTCTGTAACGAGTTTCGTT
>JAUYHR010000125.1 GCA_030689875.1 Nanobdellota archaeon | reverse complement strand
TTGCTTCTGATTTTGTTCTTCTTTTTCTTATTTGATTATCTAGATTAGGGTGCCTGTAAGATTTTGAAATTCTATCTTTTATTATGATATTATTTTTTTCATCAAGGAGAATTTTTGCCTCTGCTCCTTGCTGGATTAGTTTATATTTGATCATATGCTTCAAAATATAATTTTATTTAAAAACTTAATTCTTATCACGTTTTTATGAAAGAGCTTAGCAGATATATAATTCATTGTGAAAATAATTCAGGAAGGAATTTCAAAAAGATATTAAGTATGCCCACCGATTATGCTTCTTTTCAAATAGGCAATCATTTTATTATTGCTAAACAAAAATACCTTATTTATGATATAGATATTCATACGAGAAACATTAATTTTGAGAGAAAATTAGATTTAATTAGTATAGTTAAAGTAGACATTTATTGTAAATTAGATTCAAAAAATTAAAACCTCATCATTTTCTTTTTTCCAAATTTTTTTGCGAATTTCATAAGTTGTTTTTGACTCATTCCTTTTGACATATCCATATTTTCCATTCCGCCTTTTAACATTTCTTTAAGCATTTTATATTGTTTTAATAGTCCGCGGACATCTGAATTATTTACTCCTGCCCCCTGCGCAACTCTTGCAATTCTGGAATTTTCTTTTTCAAATATTTCGGGATTTTCTTTTTCTTCTTTAGTCATTGATTTTATTATGTGCTGCCATTTTGAAATTTTAGTTTCTTGTTTTTCAAGAGTTCCTTCGGGAATTTTTGCTTTTCCCAAACCAGGAATAAGGGATTTTATTTTTTCAAAGCCCCCCATTTGGGACATTGATTTAGACTGCTCAACGACGTCGTCAAGAGTTAATTTCCCTTCCATTAAATTTTTTTGAATCTGCTCTTGGTTTTTTTCATCTGTTACCGATTTTATTTTTTCTATCAATGTCTGCAAATCTCCCATTCCAAGAAGACGGGATAAAAAAGATTCAGAATTAAAAATTTCAATATCATTAATTTTTTCGCCTGTTGTTATAAAATAAACTCCCGCTTTTGTTTCAGCGCAGGCTGTCAAGGCTCCTCCGCCCTTCGCAGTGGAATCCATTCTTGTTATTATAACTCCAGAAATATCCAGCGCCTGCTTAAATTCCTGAGCCTGTTTTTTTGCCGCCTGTCCGATATCTGCGGGCATTATTAAAATTGTTTCTGTCGGCTTTATTTTTGAATTTAATTCTTTAATTTCTTTAACTAATTCTTTATCCAGAGTATGCCGTCCTGCCGTGTCAATTAAAACCAAGTCATATTTTTTTAATTCTTCTTCATATTTTTTCCAGGTTTTAACAGCGTCGGTTTCTTTTAAATCCACAAAAACATTTAGATTGTTTCGTTCTCCTAACTGAATTAACTGCTCTTTTGCGGCTGGTCTGTGGACATCTAATCCAATTATTGCAGTTTTTTTCCCTCTTTTTGAAAACCAATTCGCAAGTTTTGCAATTGTAGTGGTTTTTCCTGCGCCGTATAATCCAAGAAGCATAACTCTGTTTTGCTCTTTTTGGAATTTTAGCTCTTTAGATTCTCCAAGAATTTCAATAAGCTGTTCGTGAAGAACTTTTATTAAATGCTCTTTTTTTTCAAGTCCTTTGATTCTCTCGTCAAACGCAGCTTTTTTTATTTTATCTGAAAGCTCTTTGACGAGGACGATATTTACATCTGCTTCAATTAATGCTCTTTGCAAATCTCTTACAATTTGGTCAACTAAATTTTTGTCAAGAAATATAGCATTCGCTATTTTGTCTGTTGTTTTTTTTAATATTTCTCCGAGTTTTTCTAACATTTTTATATTTTGAAATTTCGCTCGGTATTTAAAAACCCGCCCACCCTCCCCTTGTGCAGGAATTAAATTGCTTACGAAATTTCCATTAATTTATTATTTTAATAAGAAATAGAAAGATTAAGAAGTTTTTGGTTGGGGATTATTTTGGATATAAAAAAATATATGAAGTATCTTGATAAGTAAAAGTAATTCCAGCTTCGTCTTTTAAGTTATGATAAATCTCTTTTGCTTCTTCTGGAATATGCAAAGAGTAATCCTCTTTTTTTAAAAATTGTAAAATCGTTGCACTCCCTCTTCTATTTATCATAGTTTTTAAATATGTTTCCCCGTTTTTTGAAACTAATTTGTTTATTGTATCTTCTGGTAATTTTTCAATATTCTTTTTTATCAGTTCCATATCTCTAAAATCTAATAAACTTGTTTCTTCCATAATTATTCCTTCTAATTTCATAATTTTTTATAATTCTTTTCATTTAAAAATTAAATCGTGTTCTAAGATATATAATTAATCTATTACAACCCCAACTTCTCCACAAATTTCTTTTTATCAAATTTTTCAAAGTCTTTGTATTCCTGCCCTGTTCCGAGAAAAAGAATTGGTTTTTTTGTTACATAGCCGACGCTTAATGCTGTTCCCCCTTTTTCATCAACATCAGCTTTTGTTAGGATAATTCCGTCAATTCCAATTGATGAATCAAAACTTTTTACTTGTTCAACAGCGTCATTTCCAGTTATTGATTCTCCTATGAAAATTTTTAAGTTTGGTTTGCAGACTTTTGAAATTTTTTCAATTTGCGCCATTAAATTTTTTGCAGTGTGCATTCGTCCGGCAGTATCAATTAAAACGCAGTCAATATGTTTTTTTTCCGCATATTTTATTGCGTCAAACCCGACGGAAGCGGGGTCGCTTTCATATTTATGCGCGATAACTTCTATTTCAAGTTTTTCGCCGTGTTTTTTTAGCTGTTCTATTGAAGCTGCCCTGAAAGTATCTCCGGCAGCGAGGACGCAGGAGAAATTATTTTCTTTTAAAAAATAAGCCATTTTTGCAATCGTAGTTGTTTTTCCGCTTCCATTAATTCCGCAAAATAAAATCACATATGGTTTAGAAGGATTATCTTCTCTAAACTTTTTAATTTGAGCGAGCGTGTCAAAAGGTTCTATAAGAATTTCTGAAATAGTCTCTTTGAATGTTTCATTTATCTCGGAGCTAATCTCTTTTTTTGAAAGTTCTTTTCCGACAATTTTTTCTTTAAGTTCTTTAATTATTTTTTCCGCAACTTCCAGAGCAACATTATTTTCCAAAAGAAGTGTTTCAAGCTCTTCGGCATATATGTCAAAATCTTTTTCGTAAATTTTTACATTTGTAATTTTCGAAAAAAGTCGCTTAAAAAATCCTTTCTTTTCTTCCTTTTCTCTTGATTTTTCTTCTTGCTTTATATCTTCCCAAACTTTCCCGCCAAGCTCTCTTTCTTCAGGAATTTCTTCTCTTTTTTCAGCTTCTTTATATTCGTGCTCTTCAATGGGTTTAATCTCTGTTTTTGTTTCTTCAATAAGCTCTGAAATTGTTTCTGTTTTTTCCCCAAGGGATGACTCCTTAAAGGATGACGCTGCTGTGCCTTCTGGTGAGCCCTCTATAAATTTTTTTTCTTTTTTTGGAGTTTTAACTATCTCTTTAATTCTTTCAGTTTTTTCAGGTTCTCCAATAGGTTCGGCTTTTTTTACCAAGCCCGTTGCCCAGTTTTTTAATTTTTCACGAAGTTTGTTGAACATATCTTTAGAATTGTTTTTTAATTTATAATATTAACTGAAAGTCTTTTTTGTGGTTTTATTTAAAATAATCAGATATAAGCGCGCGTGCTGAATAAAAAATATTGTCGGGCATTAATCTCTTTTAAAAGTTAATCTAGTTTTATATCTCTCTTCAAGAGTTTTTGTAATTTCGGGGAAAATCTTTCTTCCTGTTTCAAGAGAAATTTCAACTCTTCCTTCTAATTTTTGATTAAATGTTTTTTCATGCGAAGTTATTCTTTTTCCATCCTGCATCCAATCACTTAAATGACGCAAAACTTGAGAAGGCATAACATGTGAAATAGTTAGTCCATCTTGTGAATGTAAACCTGCATTATAATCCGCGTATAACAAAGAAGCGCTACTTTTTTTGCCATCAGTTGAAATAAATCCTTCGGGAATTTCATATTTTTTCCAGCTTGAATGAGTCACATTATAAGGAACAATCATGAGGGTTGCTAAATCATGATTTAATTTATCTTTATAAACCTCCATTGGAAACCTAAAATTCTTTTTAGAAGTATTAATATCGCTTAGAGGCCAAATGCGCAAATGTCCATCATTTAATAAAACTTTCATGGGATGATTTTTATGCACCTTAAAAATATAAAATATCGGCGCCCACAAACTTCTCTTAAAAGGATTTTCTTTTTCGTCTTTAGATAAAAGGGGATAAGCTAATGTAGAACCCTTTGCAATAATAAAATCATCTTTTATAATTTTAGAATCAACCACGCTTAAATCAATTTTCCTTTTTACCCAAACCATAAATTTCAAAACAAAAAATCTCTTTTAAGTATTTATCTAAAATAAAATATATATTCAAAATAAATTAAATTTTTATCTTTGACTCTTTTATATCTTTAGAATGCTGATCCATCTCGCCGCTGTTAAGACAATCCCAGCACGGCTGTATTGTTCCATTTATCTTGATTCTTCTCGTACCCTTGCATTTTGGACATTCGGTTCCCATTTTAAATAATTTGTTAATAAATTAAAGATTTTTAGTGTTTTAAAGATTTATGCGCTAAAAAATACATTTAAACTTTGAAAATTTTATATCCTTTTCTAACTTTGTTCTTGATTTTAATCCCTATTTCATCTCCCTTTTTTGCTTTTTGAACAACTTCATGCCGTATCTGCATGCTTTTAACATCCTGCTCAAAATCAACTTCTCCGCCGGCAACTCTTATTTTATCGCCTACTTTTAATTCTGCATTTAATTTAATCGCCGCAACGCCAACATGCTCAAAATAATTTGAAACTTCCCCAACTTGTTTTCCCTTTATTTTTGGCTTTTGAATTTGAGAGATTTCTTTTTTCTCAACTTTCTTTGATTTAGTTTTAAATGAACTTTTTTTAGTTAATTTAGTAGAACTCTTTTTAACAACCTTTTTTTTTGAAGATGCTTTTTTTGGCATATTTATCATAAGTCTCCAGCATATTTAAAACTTGTGAAATAGCCCCACCGAGAGTTTTGCTTTTGACTATTTTTAGTTTCATTTCAAAAGTAAAGCTCGAGAGGATGAGAACCGAAAATTTTGGCTTTAAGTATTTTATAACATTTTACAAATTAATTCCAAAGACAAAGTTTGAGTAGAGGTTCGAATTAAAATAGCCCCACCAGGATTCGAACCTGGGTCACAAGCTTCAAAGGCTCGTATACTTGACCGCTGTACTATGGGGCTGTATAAATTAAAACTAAAATTAATTTATAAAAGTTGTGAATCACCACAATTCTTTTAAATAAAAATAAATAATACAAATTATGGGATATAAACCTTGGAATAAAAAAGAAATAGAAAATTATCAACGCAATTTTATTAAATCAGAACTAGGTCCGGCTTATCTTTCAGCAGGAATTTCAGCATGTGAACCCCACAAAAGAGTGGAATATTTAATAGAAAAATTAAATCTGACTGAAACAAAAAAGAAAGAAATTATAAATAAGTTGGAAAGTCCAGATGAATCCGGCATTGAAAAATCTTCTATACTAAGTTCGCTTGAAAAAAGAGCAATGAACACCTTTGGTATTCGTCAACAATTTTTTGAAAACGAGTGAAAATTAATCCCTAAAAATACTTTGATATAAAACAAGTCTATTAATATCCTGTTTTGGAGGATCTCTCCATCTAAAAAAAGTTTTTAATCTGCTCGGTTTGTATTCCTCTCCGACTAAAG
>JAUYHR010000121.1 GCA_030689875.1 Nanobdellota archaeon | reverse complement strand
TGCCTTTTATCTCTTGAAGTTCTTTTAATGAACAATCAAATAAATTGTTTAATCCATATTCTTTAATTAAACGATTAGACATATCAATAACATTTTCTCCCTTTGTTCCTGTTCTTAAAAGTATAGCAAATAACTCGGCATCACTTAAAACTTCTGCGCCATATTTAAGAAATCTTTCTCTTGGTCTGTTTTCTTTTGAAATATCTTTTATTCTCATAAATTAAGTTAGTCATATACTTGATTTAAAAATTATAAAAAAGAATTAATAATCCGGCAATTCTTCTTGATTAGGTTTTGTTTTTCCAGTTGGTTTTTCTGCCGAGGTTTCACTTGGCGCAGACGCTACTAAATCTTCGTCAGTTATTGAATTAATCATCTTTTTAAAATCTTTAAAATTATCTGCTGGAATTCTTAACCCTTTTTTTGTAGGTCCCGTATATTTTTCGCTTGAAGCAAATTCCCGTATATCAACGCCAACTTTTCCATTATATTCTCTAACTCCAACGACAATTTCAGTTACTGTTCCCTGATATTCTCCTTTTTTTATTTTGCCGATATCTTTATCCATTTTATTTCCTGTTAAATGGATAATACAAATTCCTATTTGCTTTTTCCATTTTATTTCCTGTTAAATGGATAATACAAATTCCTATTTGCTTTTTCCATTTATTTTAAATAAAAACATTCTTTTTAAATGTTGGGATTTTTAATATTGAGTTTTGAGGACATAAATCCTTTTATAATGCAGTTTTTTATGTTTTAGATGTCCAAAGCTGAAGACTTCCTGAATTTTATTTATACGCCTAAAGAAATTTATGCTATTTTAGATAAATTCGGCTACGCTCCAGGAAATCTTCTTATTAAATCTGTTATTCAAAAAGGCTACGCTGAAAAGAGAGACCATAAAATTGTTTTAACTAAACTTGGAAAAGCCAAATTAAGTGAAATAGAATCTTTAAAAAATAAACCCGTTGAAATTCAGCCAGAGCCAGTTATGCAAATTCCAGCGTCGTCAGGGGATTATAACAAGAGCGTAAGTTTTTGGATTTTAAGCATCGTTGGATTATTGGGACTTATTTTTTCTATCTGGCAGATTTCATTTTCTAAAAGTTTTATGCCTTACGGGATGATAGGGATATTCTTTTTAGTTTCAATTATTCTTGCAATAGTTTTGTTTTTGAAGAAATAATTGTTCGTTGCTTACGCGACTTGGATTTATTTAGGATATTGCCCTAAACAGCTTTTATAGATGATTAATTACTTCTTTCATTTCCTTCGTTAAAATTCCCGTTTTACAATATTCTTTAAGTTGTCCATTATTTAATCTTAATAGAGAATCCAAAAAATTAGAAAGATGTATCATCTCCGCGGTTTTTATACCAAGATTAACCCCCGTCAATTCAATTAATCTTTCAATTATTTCTTCAACGCTCAACCTCTCAATTTCTTTTCCATCTCTTAAAAAGATAATTACGTTAGGATTTTCAAAAAGAGTATCTTCATGGTCTATACTATTTCTTATTTTAGAATCTAAATAGAGTTTTATATTAGACAAATCAATATTATATAATTTTTCAGATTCATTTATCTTTTTCTTAATTCCATTTAAATTTAATCTTTCTTTAAACGTTTCTCTGAATTTCTTAAAGAATAGCTCCATCCACGTAGCATAATTTCTGCTTAATCTCATCGCAACTATATCTGGGGATTTATTTTTATTTTGATAATCTTTTATGCTATCTTCCAACTCTCTAATTCTCATCATCATAGCAATATCTTTTTCATCGTCTCGTATATCACTTAGGGAAATTAATTTTAATTTTAGCAAAGCATTGATTAGAGAATAATGTTCCCGACGAAAATCTCTAAATAATTTCAACATTATCGGTCTTTTTTGAGCTTCGCTTAAGGCAATTACTCCAAACTCATGATTGTTAACTTGATGAATAAATTTAATTATCCCTTCTCTGGGGTTATTTAAGAAATTTCCTTGGCTCTCACCTATTATTTTTCTAAAATCCATCTTTTCTAAACCAAACTGGCTTTCACAATTACAACATCTTCCAATGGTCTGTCCTCATCGTCCGTTTCAACTTTTGCGATTTTGTCTATAATGTCCATTCCTTCAATCACTTTTCCAAATGCAGGATGTTTATCATCTAAAAAATTATTGTCAACGAGATTTATAAAAAACTGGCTTCCGCCGGTGTTTGGTCCGGAATTTGCCATTGAAATTGTCCCGCGAAGATTTTTATTCCCGCCAGCATGAGTGAATTCGTCTTTGATTGTGTAACCTGGACCGCCCATTCCCGTTCCCTGAGGGTCTCCTCCCTGAATCATGAATCCGTCAATTACTCTGTGAAAAATCACTTTATCGTAAAATCCGCTTTCAACTAATTTCTTGAAATTTCCTGAAGTTATTGGCATATCAGAATATAAATTGATTGTAATATTCCCGTAATTTGTTTCAAGTTTTACTCTTGTTGATTCTGTTTTTTTTACCATGAGCAGTATTCCTGCTATTAAAATAATTAATATTATTATAAATGTTGCGATAACTGATTTTTTCATTTTTCTAATTCTCCTATCAATTTTTTATTTTTCTCAAACATTTTATTATCAATCATTCCAAAAACTCCCTGCAATTCGTCTTTAAACTGCTTAGAGTTTATTTTACTAAGCACTTTAGATAATCTATCTTTTAAATCATATCTTTCTGAAACTTCTTTTTTTATCCATTCTTTATCTTTTATAAAATTAACTAATAAAAAAATATCCCGAATATCTGTCTGTCTGCAACTAACCAACTTCATTATAAATAAAGAATCAGCATTAATAATTTTTAGTTTAAGCTGTTCGCTTATAGTTTTGCCCTGTAAATTTCGTAAAGCAGAATTATCAAAAATCCATTCTGCAGAGAATTTAGATTTTGTTTGTCTGTCAAAAACCTCTTCTATAAGTATATCCATGCTAACTTTAAATTTATTTCCCAACTCTTTTTCGTATCTTTTAAAATTACCTTTGTATGGAATTTTATCAGAATAATTCTTTTCCTCATGATATCCTAATTTAAGAAGAGTCTCTTCAATCTTTTCTAGTTCTTTACGATTTTTTATTATAATATCGCAATCAACTGAGAATCGAGATAACGTATATGTATTAACTGCATATCCACCAATGACGACAAATTTATTTTTCTTTATTTTTTTCAATGTTTCAAATATCTCTTTTTCCCTAAGCTGTAATTGTTCCATATTTCTCCTTCATATATTTATAAGGGTAAGCATAAAAACTATTTGTTTTTGCTATTTTTTCGGTTTCTTTTAAAGTTTCAACTTTTATTTCATCTTTTTCAGCAGAATTTAATTTTTTAACTGGTTCTAAGATTACAAACTCTCCAATTGTTGAGCCCATTTTTATATAATTTGGAATTCTATAAGTATTAAAAAAATTCTTCCAATAATTTAAATCCTTTTTTAAAATTTTAATATAATACGGGGATTTTTCTTTTCCTCTTTGCATATAAGAATAATCAGACCAGACTTCAACTGCGGATAATCCGGTAAATGCATAGGGTTTCTTTGATTTTCTGATTATTTTAGGAACTTTAAACTCCAATAATCCTTTTAAAATTACTTCGGGGTTCACGCATTTGTAAGAGTTGTGGGAATTTTTTTTTATCCATCCATTATTTAACAATAAAGAGAAAATCTTTTTTTTCATACTTTCTCCGACTATCCAATCTAAGTCTGATTGGCTAAATTCTTCGCTTAAGCCATGCCTTGAGAAAAACAAAGCATAAGCTCTTAATCCATAGTTTGGTATCTCATTATACATGGTTACCTTATAGGTAACTATATATTTAAAGGTTTCGTTGGCTAAAAAATATAAGAATAAACAGCAACTGCGATTACGCATTTAGAAATTTTTTAGACCTAATTTTATTAACGATTTTTGCTTTTGTTTTGATCACTTACATGAAAAGCATGCTCAATTTCATTTTCTATTTTGTTGAAAACTTTGTGAAAAGTTCTTTTTAAATCCCAATCAACAGCTTCTGCTTTAAGCGATTTTCCAGAATAATCAATTACTGCATGAATGCTAAATTTTGTTTTTCCGCCGTGATTGTGTTCTTTTAAATGAATTTTTGCAGCTTCAACATTTTTTAATTTGTTTTCAATTTTCTTGGAATATTCATCCCAAAGTTTTTGAAATTCATCTTTAGTTTTTTCAGTAAGAACTTCAAAGCCGATTGTTTGCAGGGTTACCATTTTAATCCTTCATTTCTATTTTAACATTTACAGATTTTGGAATCTGCATTTTCATAATCTGCCTCAAGACTTTTTCATTTGCAGGCAAATCAATTAATCTTTTATGAATCCTCATTTCAAAATTGTCAAATGTTGCAGTTCCATTTCCGCACGGAGATTTTCTTGTTGTGATTTTTAATCTTTTAGTCGGCAAAGGAACAGGACCGCTTATAATAATTCCGGATTTCTTAGCCATTTCTTTAATAGATTCGCAAATAGAATTAAGCATCCCTATATCTATGCTGTTTAATTTTATTCTAACTTTTAGCATGAAAAGACTATCTAAAATTAATTTAAAAACCTTTGTAAAGAAACTTAAATCTCTATTCCAGCATTATTGTTTTATTTTGATATTCAATGGATACTCTTTTTTGTTTATATTTATCTTTACATAAATTAGCTATTTCTTCTGCCCGCTGTTTTATTTCTTTTTTTGTTTTTGGAAATCTTGGATAATTAATCAAGCCGATTATCGCCCCATTTTCTCTTCCATTTTTATAAATAAATGTTGTAGGGGTAATTGTTACACAAAAACTCGTTTCATCTACATAATCTTGCAAAAGATTTTTAACTTCATTAATTGTATGAATTTTATTAGTATATCCTTCTTTTAATCCAAGATAAATTTTTGCAGTTATTGTTTCTACTGATTTCATAACCCTTAATTGAAAACAGAATTTTTAAAGATTTTTGTCCTCTAAAAACCTTTTTATATTCCTTTTTCCTTGATTGTATAGAGGTGAAAATGTCAGAACTGAAACTAAGGTTTCGTCAATTTCTATAAAATATTTATTATATATGGAAAAAAGAGGGTTATCGGAAAAAGAAGCTAAAAAAAAGCTTGAACAATACGGCTTAAATGAAATTAAAGAGCTTTTCAAAATATCTATATTTCAAATTCTTTTAAGGCAAATTAAAAACAATTTAGTAATTTATCTGTTAGTTGTTGCAGCGATTATCTCTTTTTTTGTCAGCAAATCTATAACTGCATATGTTATTCTGGCGGTTATAATTATTGTAATCACGACGGGGTTTGTTCAGGAATATAGAGCAGAGAGAGTTATTATTTCACTAAAAAATATGCTCATGCCTGTTTCAATTGTAATAAGAGATGGGAAAGAAAAAGAGATATCTTCAAAAGAAATTGTTCCTGGAGATTTGATAGTTTTGAGAAACGGAGAAAAAATCCCCGCAGACTGCATTATTCTTGAAGAAAAAGATTTGCTTATTAATGAATCTGTTTTAACCGGCGAATCAAAAGAAGTTAAGAAAAAAATTATTCAAAATGAAAAAAATTATTCTGATGAAAATATGGTTTTTATGGGGTGTTTTATTGTAAATGGAAAATGCATCGCCAAAACAATTCATACGGGGATGAATACCAAATTTGGAAAAATTGCCGGAATGATTTCTACTGCTGAAAAAGAACTGCCCCTGCAAAAGAAAGTAAATAATATTTCTAAATTTATGATAATTGTTGCAGTTATTTTTTCTATTCTTACTGGAATTGCTATTTTAACAGGAAAGCCATTTTCAGAAAATTTATTTCTTGATACTTTGATTTTAATAATTGCTTTGGCAGTTTCAGCTTTTCCGGAAGGTTTTCCCGTCGTGTTAACCACTGCTTTATCTACAGGGGCTTATAGAATGGCTAAACATAATGCTATAGTTAACAGAATGTCTATAATAGAAACTCTTGGAGAAACAACAGTTATTTGTTCTGATAAAACAGGAACAATCACAAAAGGCGAAATGACCGTTAAGAAAATATTTCAGGATAATCAAATAATAGAAGTTTCAGGGGTAGGTTATGAAGGAAATGGAGATTTTTTAATTCATAATAAAAAAATCAATTTAGAGAAAGAAAATGTTTTAAACAATCTTGTTAAATGCGCAGTTTTATGCAATGATGCAAAAATAGAAAGAACCGGCGAAGATAAAATCTTTCATATTACTGGGACTCCAACAGAGGCTTCTTTACTTGTTATGGCTGCAAAAGCAGATATTTACCAGGAAGATATGAAGGATAAAAGAGTTGAAGAGATTTCATTTAATTCTGAAAGAAAAATGATGAGCGTTTTATGTGAATTAAATAATGGAAAATTTGTTTATTCAAAAGGCGCTTTAGAATTATTGTTAAAAAAATGCAACCGGATACAAAGAAACAATGGAGTTTTTACACTCACAGAAAGAGAAAGGAAAAAAATATTGGAAATTAATAAAGAAATGACCTCTGATTGTTTTAGAACACTTGGTTTTGCATATAAACAAATTAAAACATTCAGCAAAGATCATTTTGAAGAAGATTTAATTTTTATTGGATTTGCAGGAATTGAAGACCCTCCAAGAGAAGAAGTTAAGGATGCAATTAAATTATGTTTAAGAGCTGGAATAAAAGTCAAAATGATAACTGGAGATAATCGAGAAACAGCTTTAGCTATTTCAAAAAGAATAGGACTTTATGGCAAAATTATGGATGGAGATGAATTAGATAAAATTTCTGAAGAAGAATTATCAAAAATTGTATCGCAAATTTCAATTTTTGCAAGAGTTAAACCTGAACACAAATTAAAAATTGTTAAGGCTTTGAAACTTAATGGTGAGATAGTCACGATGACTGGCGACGGAGTAAATGACGCGCCAGCATTAAAAGAGGCGCATATCGGAGTTGCGATGGGCAAAACTGGAACAGATGTTTCAAGATCTGTTGCTGACTTGACATTAAGAGATGATAATTTTGCAACAATTGTTTATGCAATTAAAGAAGGAAGAACTATTTTTAAAAATATCAGAAAATTTGTAAGCTACCAGCTTTCATGCAATTGGGCTGAACTTATGATTTTGTTTATTGGTGTTTTATTATCTCCTTTTTTTGGATGGCAAATTCCTTTGCTTATAGCAATACAAATTTTATTTATGAATCTTGTAACAGATGATCTGCCCGCAATAACTCTTTCACTAACTCCTTCATCTAAAGACGTAATGGAAGAAAAACCAAGAAAGAAAAAAGAAATATTAAATCGCTCATTGATAATTTGGTTTGCAATAGCCGGGGCATCAATGGCAATAATAACCTTATCTATATTTTATATTACATTTAATTTACTTAATCAGGATTTTATTTATGCAAGAACAACTGCCCTGCTTACACTTATTCTTTTAGAAATTGCAAATGCTTATAATTTTATTTCATTAAGGCAGAAAGTAACTTTTGAAACTTTAAGAGTGAATAAATATTTATTTTATGCATCAATAATTTCCATTATAGCCACCTTATTTGTAATTTACTCCCCGCTAAATAAAGTTTTTGAAACAGCTCCATTAGGATTTATAGAATGGATAATTGCTATTGTCGCTTCATTTTTAATTATAATTATATTTAATATTTTAAAGAAAATAAATGAAAAAAGAGAGATTTTTAAACTTGAACATTTTTAATTAAAATATAGGTTATAAAATGGGGAAAAAATTAATTATAATCTAAAAAAAGGTGGAAAATATATTTTTACAAATAAGCATAGCGCTTCTGGTTGTATTGGGAATTTCGTTTATAATGAGAATATTAAAACAGCCATTGATAGTTGGATATATTCTATCGGGAATTCTTTTAGGTCCTATTTTGTTTAATATGCTTCCGAATACTGAAACACTGCAAATATTTTCTCAGTTTGGGATAGCTTTTCTTTTATTTATTGTCGGATTATACTTAAATCCTAAAACAATTAAAGAGGTGGGTAAAATTTCTTTAATTACTGGAATTGGGCAGGTTGTTTTTACTGCTTTAATAGGTTATTTTATCGGTATCTGGCTTGGTTTTTCTCCAATAATTTCTTTGTATATTGCTGTTGCATTAACATTTTCATCAACAATTATTATTATGA
>JAUYHR010000120.1 GCA_030689875.1 Nanobdellota archaeon | reverse complement strand
ATTTATAAACATTGTTATTTAGAAAGAAATTATTTACATTTGTTAAAAAAAAATTAAATCTTATCAACAAATAAAATTTTCATTTTATTTTTTTTAAGTAGCCGTTTGGATTAAAAGTCATATATAATTTTTCTTTAGTTTTATCTATAATAAAATTATTGTTTTCCTTAAAAAATTCTTTAACTGCTTCCATAGGCCCAGGACCATATTTTGGCATCACTGGATGTCCATTAAGATGGGTATCTTCAACAATTAAATAACTTCCTTTTGTAACAAATTTATTGTAAATTCTTAATTCATCGAGAACATGCTGTTTAGTATGATTTGAATCTAAAACAATTAATACCTTTTCATTTTTTCCTATCAAACTTTTAACTTTTTCAATAATTTTGTCAGAAGTCGATGAACCCTCTAAATATTTTATTCTATTGTGTTGAGGCAAGTTTTTTGGAATATTAATATCTATGGAAATAATTCTCCCCTTATTTATTAAATCACATATAGAAGCTAAAAATAAAGCGCTCCCGCCATATTTTGTTCCGCATTCAATTATTACGTCAGGTTTTATATCAAAAATAATTTCCTGATAAATCCAACAATCTAAAGGACATTTATGTGTTTGAACTCCCAGCCAAAAAGTATTCCCCCAAGTCTTGCCAAAACGATTAGAATCAAAATAAAGTTTGTGGAATTTATCTATAATCTCTCTTTCACTTTTTGGACTAATATAGATTCTGCTGTAAATTAGGTCTCTAAATTTTGCAATTTCACTTTTTAATAATTGTAGAGAATTTTTCATTTATTTTAAATCTTCTTTATACATTTTATTTTTTAATTAAATCCCTGCTGAAGCTTGACATTCTGATTCTTCTTTTTTGTTTATTTTGTCTCATGTCAAATCTCGTCAACAACTCCAGCATCTGTTACATAATAAATTGCTTCATTGTCAGGAAGGTTAGGCGAGTCAATTAATTTAGCAACTCTTGAACCTTGTTTTCCTCGTCGAAGATACATTCGGTATGTTGAAGCGTGTCCAACGATATGCCCCCCAATTGGCGACGTTGGATCTCCGAACATCTGCGCAGGATTCGCCATAACTTGATTAGTTACATATACTGCTAAATTATGCGTCTCTGCTAATTTCATTAAATCGTGCATATACCTGTTTAATTTTTGCTGTCTATCTGCTAATTGCCCTCTCCCTGCAAATTCTGCCCTAAAATGCGCCGTCAATGAATCAATAATTAAAAGTTTAATTGGCTCTCCTGCTTTAATCATTTCTGAAATTTTTTCCAAAAGCAAAATTTGATGGTCGCTGTTAAATGCTCTCGCCACAAAAATATTTTTTAAAACTTTTTCAGGATTTATCTGCATAGCTTCGGCAATTTGCTTTATTCTCTGAGGTCTGAAAGTTCCTTCAGTATCAATAAACGCGCATTTTCCGTTGACTCCTCCTTTTTCTGAAGGCAGTTGAACATTAACAGCGAGAGTTGAACCAAGCTGTGTTTTCCCGGAACCATAAGCTCCAAAAGCTTCAGTAATTGATTTGCTCTCAACACCTTTTCCCCCAAGAAGATTATTAAGATTTACACTTCCAGTCGTTATATAAGAAACATCTTCTCTCTTTTTTGCATATTGCATTCCGTCCTGAAAACCCAAATCCAACATTGTCCTCGCTGCCTGAATAGCTTTTCGCGCAACAGCCGGACTTACTCCTGCAGAATCTGCAATTGTAGCAGGGCTTGAAACAGCAAGAGACATTAAATCCAAAATTCCAGCATTCTCAAGTTTTGCCGCAACTGCCGGCCCAATTCCGGGCAAATCAGTTAATTCCATTTCTTTTTTTTCTTTAGATTCAATTTTTTTTGAATCTTCTTTAGCTTTAGATTTAATTTTTTTTTCTTCTTCCTCTTCTTCTCCAGAAACAGCTTCTTTAATTTTTTCCTCGTCTTTTTTTGTCATTTTAATTGATTATATACATTTTTTATTCTTAATAATTTCTCTCCAAGAAAAGTTCGCGCTCTAATTAAAGAAACATATTTAGCAATCGGAACTAATCCAAAATTAGTTTGATATTGATGTTGAGAAATATATTTATCCTCCTTAAAAATTGTATAAACTCTATTTTTAAAAGGCCTTTTGCTTACAAATTCTAATTGTGCAGGATCTATCTTTAATTCTTCTCTATTTTGAATTTTCAAAAATTCTCCTATCTCTGCTTTTTCTAAATCTTCATAAGAATTTATAACTTTCATCTCAATTGTCTCTGTCATAAAATAAAAATCCTCTTTCAGTTTATAAAGATTATTTAACTATTAAGTATATATCTGAATTTACAAAATTAAATCTTCCAATTTTCCGATTTCTTGATTAGAATTAATATCCTGCGCATTTCCCCTGTAAATAATATTCTTTTCGTCTATCCACAAAGTTTTATCTTCCGAAAGCACAATATATTCTTTAAGCTCATAAAGTTTTTTATCTTTAACCCATAAATCTATTTGTGATTTTTCAAAAAAATTATTATCTATGCCCCAAGAATATCTTTCTCCAGTTTTTGTATAAAAGAAAAGTTGATCAACACCCTGAAGTTTTCTTTCTGGAGGTTGAATGTGCGTTATTAAAATCCTTTTTGACATTTTATTTATTCAAACAAAAAAGATATTCCTATTTTATAAAGATTATTCAGTTCGCAAATATATATTTAACAATCAACAAAAGATTAATAATTAACAAAATAAAAAATAAAATTCTCTCTGTTCTCCCGCCAGTTCTGATTACCCCAGAAGTTTTTTTCTTCCAGGGAAAAAATGGAGTTATTCCAGAGATAGTCAGACTGTCTGCAAATAAATGCGAAGCGTATCCAACAAAAAAACCAAGAGCTATTCTCGGAACAAGCATCAAAAAAATAAAAGTTATTAAAAATAAAAATGTAAAGCTGTGAAAAGCTCCTCGGTGTT
>JAUYHR010000118.1 GCA_030689875.1 Nanobdellota archaeon | reverse complement strand
ATAAAATATAAATTAGATCTAAAAAAAGAAATCTTTTACTCCAAAGCCTGGGGGATTTCGAGATCTTATGATGTAATTGAATTTAAAAAAATGTGTGAAGATGTTGGTTTTAAGACTATTGAATTAGTTGATCTAGGTAATCTTGCTTTTGGATTAGAACTTCAGAAAAATTAATCTTCTTTATTTGGGTCTTGGATAAATTTTATAAATTTATAATGTGCCTCTAAGGTTTGTTTATTTTGATGAGTCTTGTCTAGGGTGTATATTTTTTCTTTTTTTTCATTTAAATAATATTTTAAAATCATTTAACCTCAAGATGAGCATGAGCTTTTTTTGCTTTTTCTTTTATTGATGCTATAACTTTTTCTAATTGGTTGTTTGCTTGTTTGTATTCATTGCTTTTTACCCTTATAAGAAAGTTTGATGAACCGAGATAAGATACATTTGCTTCTTTTGTTTCTAGTATTTCCCTTATCTTAATTATTCCATTTTCATCATCTGATCTAATTGTTATTTTTTTCTGCACTTCCTTTATAGATTCTTTTTTTTGGGATAGAATCTCTTTTAATTTGATTAATTGAGCAGGTGTTAGATATTTTTTTAATATACCTGGATTTGTCCTCATTTCTTCAAGTGTCTCAGAAGTGTCTCTTTCTTTTTTTATTTCCGTCATCAACTCATTAGACTTTTCACCAGTTGCGGATTTTAAAATACTTGCAAGAATTCTCTCTCTTTTATAATGTTCAAGTATTAAGTCTCTTTCTTTTGCAGAAACTCTTCTTAAACTTAACTCTAAAGAATTATCTTTTTTTCGCATAATTTTACAAACTATCTTTTTTCCTACACTTACAAATTCTCTAATATTACGTATTCTTCCTGGAGAAATCTCTGAAAGGGTAATTGTTCCCTCACAATCATACTCATCTAATTTTACAAATATTCCTGTTCCCTCTATTTTTTTAACTGTGCAGAGCACAGTGTCATTTTCTTGAATATCGTTAATGGAAGACATGTTTTATGAAAGCTCTTATTTTTGCTTTCCCTCCCTTTGGTTTAAGTAAGAGTATGTTGCAGCCTTTACATTTGACCATTGTTGTTGCTCGCCCGTAAGTTGTTTGCGCATTTCCGCATCTTGGACACTTTATTTTTATTAGTTTGCTTTTATCCATTTTTAGACTTTGATTTGTTTAGACACTATCTTTATTGTTGTGTTTCTTTTTCTTTTTTATTTAATATTGCAGAATACATAACAGCCTTTCTTATTGCAGTATAGTCATGGTGGTTTTTCTCAGAATGTTTTTTCAGTTTGTCTATCTTTTTGATTAGAT
>JAUYHR010000113.1 GCA_030689875.1 Nanobdellota archaeon | reverse complement strand
AATTATTTTCCAGGCAAAGAGGAAATTAAGAAAACTAAAACTTATTTCACTTATGAAGGAGCAGATAAAAATCCTGTAAAAGTTTGGGAAGACTTAAACAACGACGGAAAATACAATCAAGGCGATGAAATAAAAGTTTATATTAAAGAACTTGATAAATGGATTTCTCAAGATAGTAAATAATTCTAAATTAAATTGTAACCTCCCAAACATATAATTCTTCAAAAAATAATCTTTCTTTTCCTAAAAGTTTTTTGTGATAATTTTGATAATTAATATTTTTTGTTAAAGAAGAAGTTAATAAAAAAATTCTCCCATTCTCTTCTAAATAATTTTTTGCTTCTTTAAGAAATTCATTAATAATCTCACCCCCTTCTGCTCCGCCCGTTGTTGCTAATTGTGAATCTGTTGGCTCTTTTGAATTTCTTGGAAGATAAGGCGGATTAAAAACAATAATGTTATATTTTCCCTGAACATTCTCAAATAAATCTGAATAAATGCAATTAAACCCTAAACTTTTGCAATGTTCAACAGCTTCCTGATTTATATCAACTGCAAAAATATGCTCTCTTTTAATTCCTAATTTTTTTGCAGTTTCTAAAAGTATTCCAGAACCGGAGCCGATTTCCAAAAATTGCAAATGCTGATTTTCTTCTAAGATTTTTGGGATTTCTTTTGTCAAAATTTCTAACAATAAATAAGAATCTTCTGCTGGTTGGTAGATTGAGGGCATTTTATTTTTTAAATCTTCTAATTAAGATAATTATTAATATTAAAAGAATGGCGGCTAAAATCCACCAATTTTTTGCAAGTTTTTCTATAAATGTTTCAGCTTCTTTTTCTTGTTCTGCCTGCTCTTCTTTAGCTATTTGTTCTTTTTCTGTTAATGTTTCTTTTTTTAATTCATCTTTAGAAAATTTAGAATACATTGAAACATCAATCTTTAATTTTTCAGTTAAATTCTCGTTATAAATTATAATTTCATTTGCATTTTCATAATAAGGAGCATAAATTGTAAAATTAAATTCATCTAATTCAAGTAAGCCCCCACTAATGATTGTTCCATTTTCATCTACATTATCATAAAAAAGTTCATTTGGAATATTAAAATAAG
>JAUYHR010000110.1 GCA_030689875.1 Nanobdellota archaeon | reverse complement strand
CTAGTGAACCATAAATGCTTGACTAATGCAGGTAAATAAATACTTTAGTATTTTAAGAATGCATATAAAATACTATTTAAAATATTTGTTAAACCTCAACAACATCCAAATCTCTCACTAAATAACTTTCTTTAAAAATTTTCTTTGCTTCATTTAAAATCTGATTTAAATTTTTTTCATATCTTGAACTAATATGCGTTAAAATTAATTTTTTCACTTTTGCTTTCTTTGCAATGCTCGCTGTTTGATTAACTGCCATGTGCATGCGCTCTCTTGCCTCTTTTTCTAACTCAGTGCCAAAGCTGGATTCACAAATAAATAAATCAGCATTTTCTGTAAATTCCTGAATTCTTGGATTCATTGCAGTATCCAAAACAATTGAAATTTTTTTTCCTTCTTCAAAATAAGTCAATTCTTTTGATTTATATTTTTTCCCTTGATAAACAACATCTTTTCCCTCTTTCAAATTTTTAATTAATGGACCTAACGGCAATCCGGATTTTTCAAGTTTTTTCTTGTCAATTCTTATTTTATCTTTAATTACAAAATTATATGCATTTGCGGGAGTTCCATGCTCCATCTGTTCTGCTTCCAAATAAAAATCTTCTGCTTCAAAAAATTTTCCTTTGCTGACAATCTCTTCAACTTTAATTTCATATTTTCCGACGAACTTAAATATTCTCATAATTTCTTCAATATATTTTTTAGTTCCTCTTGGTCCGTATATATAAAGAATTTTATTATAACCGCTCAACGCTAAAGTTTGTAATAATCCCGGAATTCCTAAAACGTGGTCGCCATGCCAGTGTGTTATTAAAATTTTCGTGAGTTTGCATGGATTTAATTCCGCTTTTCTAATTTGTCTTTGAGTTCCTTCCCCGCAATCAACTAAAATATTTTCTGCGTCATAATTCAAAAAAATAGAAGTATGGTTCCTTCTAGCGCTGGGAATTGCATCGGAAGTTCCAAGAAAGGTTATTTTAATTTTGTTTGACATTATAAAAACAATAAAAAAGGATTAATAAATTTATCAGAGCTCCCACTAACTTCAAATCCAAATTGCGAAAATTAAAGGAACGCTAAACTTTAGAGTAATTGAAGCGGTGAGATAAAAATAATTGTATCCCCCCTGAGAAAAGTCAATCCCAAACTTCTTTTAGTTTCTCCGTTTTCCATCTCTTTCACGTTATCCAAAACCAAATTCACATGGATATCAAAAGCTAACAAAGTTCCTATAAGCTGTTTTCCGCCCTTCAAACTCACTGAAACTTCCTTGTTCTTGGAATTGTTCAGCAAATCCAGAGGCCGAATTATTGCATTAGCCATTTTATTAAGTAATATAAATTGTTTTTAAAGTTTTAGTTTCAAAAAAGATTAGTCCAACACCCATTACAAGAAATCAAATTTCCAAAACATAACTTTAAGAAAACATTTATAAATCTCTCACCAATTCCATCATCATGAAACTCGGAAGAAAAATAACTGGCGGGAAATATCTTAAAAGAAGAAAAAAGAAAAAGTATGAAAGACCTGGACAAAAAAAAGCAGTTAAATTAAGCGAACAAGAAAAAAGAAAAGTAATTAAAACAATGGGTGGGAATAAAAAAGTTTTATTATTTAGCGGAAAAATAATAAATGTGGCTCAAAAAGGCAAAACAAAAAAAACTGAAATAAAAAATGTTCTTGAAACACCTTCAAATAAATTCTTTGCACGACAGGACATTTTAACAAAAGGAACAATTGTTGAAACAGAACTTGGAAAAGTAAGAATAACAAACAGGCCAAGCCAAGAAGGGATTATTAACGGCGAGCTTTTGCAATCTGACAAAAAATAGTTTTAGAATAAATAACGGATTGGAAGAGCGAGTAGAGATTATTTGAAAGCGAGCGACTTTGATTTCAAAAAAATTCCGAAGGCATTTATAAAAAATAGAAATCGGGGTTGGGAGCAGTCCCACCCTCCGCTTTAAATTTGCAATTTATATAAAAGATGGCAAAGTTAAAACTTATGACGGGTGTGACTCTTCGAGTCCCTACTCCCAACCTCGCACGCGGGTTTTTCCTTTAAAAAAAACTACAATGCCCGCTACCACGAAGTTGCTCGCCCTCCGCTTTTTTTATTGACAAAATAAAATATTAATAAACTTAATTCTGCTTTATTTAAAATATAAATCTTTAAATAATTGTTTTTCTTTATCGTTAATACTTTTAGAGAGGTGGTTGATGGCATATAAAAAATATATTAAAAGAGGAAATAAAAAAAACAAATTTCCTTTTGTTGGATTAATTATTATAATTATCTTGATATCACTTTTTTTATTTTTTTCAAATAAATTTAATTTGACTGGAAATGTGATTCTTGGAGATGTTGGAGGAACTTTCTTTGAAGGATTTGAATCCGGAAGCTTTTCTGCAAACAACTGGATCCTGTCGGCAGTATCTGGAGCCAACAATTGGACAGTATCAACAACTAATCCTGGAAATGGAACATATCACGCGCAGTCACAGCCAATGTCTACGACGGAGCCCGCAAGTGTTTTAGAATTGCCTATTAGTACATTGGGATATATTAACGTTTCTTTCAAATACAAAAGAAAACTTGTAGGATTAGACATTGCAGACGAATTTAAGGCAAAGTGGTATAACGGCACTGGCTGGACCACAATTGAAGAAACTTTAAGCGCTTCTGCTGATGATGCGGCTTATGTTTTCAAAAACTTTGTTTTATCTTCTGCCGCCAATAATAATGCAAATTTCAAAATCAAATTCGAATGTACTGCAGGCGCTGTTTCAGAATTTTGTAGAGTGGACGATGTAATAATTGAAGGCATCATGACAGACACAAC
Source organism: Nanobdellota archaeon (assembly GCA_030689875.1). Taxonomy (GTDB): domain Archaea; phylum Nanobdellota; class Nanobdellia; order Pacearchaeales; family GW2011-AR1; genus JWKY01. The sequence continues at coordinate 7,930 of JAUYHR010000110.1, read as the reverse complement.
ACCCCCATCCTCAGTAACAAACCTTGTCAACCAATCTGCGACCGCCACAAGCATTTATTGGAACTGGACAAATCCGAGCGATGCTGATTTTAATCAAGCGATTGTTTATTTAGATGGAGTTTGGAAAATTAATACTTCAAATAATTTCTACAACGTCACGGGTTTAACAGCAGGTACAAGTTATACAATTAAAGTACATACAAAAGATACAAGTGGCAATGTAAATAATACTGATGTGAATAGCATTGCTTCTGCCTCAACATTGGACACAACTCCTCCGACAATTACAATAAATTCCCCAACAAATAAAACTTATGCAACAACTTCAATTAATTTGAGTGTTTCAGCAAATGAAGTCATAAACACTTGGAAATACACTCTTAACAGCGGAGCGACAAATACAACTTTCACGCCAAATACAACTATTACCGTATCAGAAGGAAGCAATTCATTAACAGTTTATGCAAATGATTCTTCAAACAACGTCGGCAGTTCAAATGTAAATTTTAGCATTGATATAACTTCTCTGGGAGTTACAATTAATTCGCCAACAGCGACGATTTATACAACTTCTATTATAGAATTTAACATTACTGCAAATGAAGATGCTGACAGAGCTTGGTTTACAATTGACGGCGGGACAACAAATTATACGATGACAAACAATGCAAACGGAAATTTTAATTACACTCTTGCAAATTTTGCTAATGGCGATTATATTTCCAAGTTTTATGCAAATGACAGCTTAGGCAATCTCAATAATACAGAATCTGTTAATTTTACAATCTCTATTCCAGAAATTTTTTCTGATAATGGCGACGGTGGAGGAGGCGGAGGCAGAGGAGGAAGCCGTAGTTCTTCAGAAAAATCTAATTTGTCTGTGACAGAAGTCCCTGCGAATAATAAAATTTCAAATATTCAGAATTTTTCTAATAATTTATTAAATGAACAATTTGAAATTTCTTTGATAGATGTTAGCAGAAGAAAAGGTTTCGTTGATGTTGAATATAGCGTTAAGAATTTAGCTAATGAAGATAGGGAGGTTAAATTATATTTCTCTATATTTGACTCTAATGAAAATTTAAACTCGGAAATCGAAGAATCTCATTTTATTCAAGCTAATTTGGAAAAAACTTTTGGAGTAACGATCCCTATTGATAACAATCTAAATGAAGAGATTATTTTAATTGTTGACTTTGAGAAATATTCTTCTTTCGTCAGCGAGGATGCTCCTATTCGCAGAAGTATTAGCGGATTTTCAATTCTAAATTCAGAGAAAAATAAAAATAATTTATTTGTGATTGTATTAGTTTTATTATTTTTTATTTTTATTTTATTGGCATTGTATAAAATGATTAAGAACAAGAAAAGGGGTTTCTTTTTTAAAATGGCAAGAACAGGAAATTCTTGTCGTTGTTTCTGATGAAACAAAAGAAACTACAATGGTAGAAAAACCTAAGAGAGCAATATAAAAGAAAACTAAAATAGCAATGTAAAAGAAAATTAAATTTGTCTCACAAAACATTTATAAAATATTGTAGTTTATAACTCCCATGTATATTGCTAAGCAAAAAGTCAAGGGAAAAGATTATTATTATCTTCGGAAAAGCGTCAGAGAAGGAAAAAAAGTAATGAGCAAGAATGTTGCTTATCTTGGCAAGAATAAAAAAGATGCTGAAGTAAAAGCAAAAGAAATGATAAATAAAATAGAAAACGAAAAAAAGATTAAAGTTGAAAAAATTGAAAAAAGAAAAGAAATTAATTTTTAAAGAGAAAAAAATATTTTGGAAAAAAAATCAGTTTCTATAGATGAGATGGCGATTTTTTGCAAAAGAAAAGGGTTTGCTTATGCTTCCGGAGAAATTTATGGGGGGCTGGCTGGTCTTTTTGATTATGGGCATTTAGGCGTTTTGCTGAAAAGAAATTTTGAAGATCTTTGGAGAGATTTTTTCTTGGGGCTTGATGATAATTTTGCAGAGATAGAATCGTCGGAAATTATGCCTGAAAAAGTTTTTGTTGCAAGCGGACATTTAAAAAATTTTAATGATTTTGCATCAAAGTGCAAAAAAGGGCATATTGAAAGAGCAGATCATTTGCTTGAAAAAAATTTAAAAAAAAGATTTGAAGGTCTTACTTCTGAACAATTGTTTGAAAAAATAAAAGAAAATAAAATACTTTGTTCCGTCTGCGGTTCTCAGATTGAATCGGTTGAAATTACTAATATGATGTTTCCCCTGCAATTAGGTTTTGGAAATAATGCAAAAGCTTTTTTGAGACCTGAAACCGCTCAAAGCCCGTATGTAAATTTTAAAATTCAGTCAGAAGTTATGAGGAAAAAACTTCCTTTAGGACTGGCTTTGATTGGCAAAGCTTACAGAAATGAATTATCTCCGAGAAATTTTTTATTAAGACAGAGGGCATTTACTCAAGCAGAACTCCAGATTTTTTTTAATCCTGCAAAAATAAGTGAGCATGAAAAATTTGAAGAGGTTAAAGATTATTTTTTGAATGTTGTTCTTAGCGGAGAAAGAGATAAGGGAATACAAAAAATAAAATGTATAAATTTATTAAATAAAATTCCAAAATTTTATATTTATTATATGGCAAAAGTCCAGCAATTTTATTTTAAGGTGTTAGGATTTCCAGAAAATAAATTCAGATTTTATCAGTTGAATGAACATGAAAAAGCATTTTATAATAAATATCATTTTGATATGGAAGCGGATTTAGATGCTGTTGGCTGGACTGAAATTGGAGGAGTGCATTATAGAACTGATCATGATTTAAAAGGTCACCAAGAAATTTCCGGGGAAAACCTGTCCTTTTTTGATGAAGAGAGCAAGGAGAAATTTATACCTCATGTTTTAGAATTGAGTTTTGGTGTTGACAGAAATTTTTATTCTATATTAAATTTTGCTTATTTTTATGACGAGAAAAGACAAAACATTGTTTTAAGACTGCATCCAAATCTTGCTCCAGTTAAAGTCGCTGTTTTTCCAATTGTAAAAAGGGAAGAGCTTGAAAAAATTTCAGAAGAAATTTTTTATGATTTAAAAAAAGATTTTAATGCAGTTTATGACAGATCTGGAAGTATTGGACGACGTTATGCGCGCAATGATGAAATAGGGACTCTTTTTTGCATTACTATTGACGAGGATTCTTTAAAAAAGAAAGAGGTTACAGTGAGAATAAGAGACAACGCAGAACAGGTTAGAATAAAAATAAAAGATTTAAGAGAATCCTTAGGGAAAGCAATTAATGATGGGGAAGATATGTCAAAACTTGGGAAGATTGTTAATACGAGGAAAAAATGATTTGCTATTTTATTATTCTCAATTTATAGAATTATATTAAATCTATAATGGCTTCGGGGAGAATTTAACTCCCTGCTCCCGTCTGCACTCGTAATTTTTTCATTCATCTTTAGATTTCAAATCCTTAACTAACTTCTCAACTTTCCTTTTTATTAGATTTATACTATTATTTCCTTCGTTAATTTTCCAAACAATTAATTTTTTCCCAGATATTCGTTTATCTTTAAAAATAGAGGGGGGAACATTATCTCCTACAATTACAAGAATGTCCTGCCATTTTAAGATTTCTCTGTCTAATCCTCGCGGTTTTCCTTTAGGGGCTACTCCAATTTTTTCAAGAATCTTAGTCACTTTTTTATTTATTGGCTCTCCTCTAATTAGCCCAGCAGATTTTGCTTTGAAATTTTTATTTTTGTTAATTTTATTAAAATAAGCTTCAGCAGCTTTGCTTCTGTATCTATTGAATTTGCAAATAAAGAGAATGTTCATATATTTTAGCATTTAAATAAATTTAAATATGTTTTCTTATCTTATATTATGTGGGGTAGCAATAAAATGAATAAAAAGACAATACTTATTACGGGTTCGTCAGGAATGCTTGGTAGTTTCGTAGCCCAAAATTTAAAAAGGCATTCTTTGGTTTTGACAGACCATAAAAAATTAAAGTACAAATCAGATTTTCCTTTTTACATATGTGATCTTTCCGATAAAAAATGCGTGAGGAAAATATTTAAAGAAAATAAAATAGATTGTGTTTTGCATTTTGGAGCTGAAGTTAATAGGAAAGCTCCTTGGGAAAAACTTTTGCCTATAAACATAATTGGGTTATATAATTTATTTGATGAGGCTTATAAAAATGGATGTAAGAAGATAATTTTTGCTAGCAGTATAAATGTTGTTAATGGATTAAAGGGAAAAAATATTTCCGAAGAAGTAGTTTCCTTTCCAAAGTACAAATATGGTGTTTCCAAGGCTTTTGGAGAATCTTTAGGGGCATATTATTCTCAAAAAGATATATCCTTTATCGCATTTAGATTTGGATGGATTGTCCCTTATGAAGATGAAAAACATCTATCTTTGAAATCATTTGAAGATGGTCATTGGCCTCACCCTTGCGTGGCCATCCTTATTGATGATGCATTACAGATAATTGAATGTGCTATAAAAAATAATAAAATAAAATTTGGTGTTTACAACGCTTTATCTGATAATAAAATTAAAAAGTTAGATATCTCTAAAGCTAAAAAAGAATTGGGTTATAAACCCAGATATGACGCTATAAAAATAGCACAAAAAAATAAAATCTCCTTTTTTAATTTTAAAAATTTATTCTGATTAATAGGAGATTCTAACTTTTTCATTGCGTCTTGCCCGTGGCGTTGGAAGGTAATGGCTCTGGAGGGAATTTAACCCTCGACCTCCGCCTCATGAGAGCAGCGCTCTGACACTGAGCTACAGAGCCTTGTTAAAAATATTAAAAGAATTCTATTTAAAAGTTTACGCACTAACCGCTAATTCAGCTTTCTTTTTAGCTTCAAATTTTTTTAATCTTGATAAATATCCTGCTATCTGATTTCTAATTTTCTTGCTGGGCATTGTGCTTCCAAGTATTCTTTTATTTTTTGTAAAATCTTCGCTAAATTCAACACCTTCTTTAAGCAAAGCCCTTGAAGTTCTTTTTACCAGTTTTGTTTTTATTTTTCCCATGTTAATAAATCTTTTTGAGTGTTTTTAAATTATTCTATCTTCTCAATTCCATCCAAACCTTTTACAGCTTCAATAAATTCATTTAATTTCTTGGATGGCTCTCCCAGACTAAGAATCATATATTCAAGAGCTAATTCTGAAGATTTTTTGTATGCTTTAATGATGTCGCTTTCATCTATTTTCTTTTTGTTATAAGCAACTAATAATTTTTCTTTGTTATTTATTTTTATTCTTAAAACTAAATTATCTTTGCTGGCATCTTCAATATCTAAGATTTCAATTTGGCTTTTTGATAGAAATTCTTTTACTTTATTAAAAAATTTATCTCCTTTCTTCTGAGGAATTTTTTTCTTTAAACCGACTACGCTTGGGCGGTTTTCTTTTTTAATTATTTTTTTCTTATCTTTTATTGTTTCCTTTTCTTCTGGTTTTTCTTTTTTAGAAAAAATTATTTGTTCTGAAATTATTGGCTCTTTTTTCTCAGCTTCTCCAGAGGAGACCCCATTGGGGCCAAATTGTTTTTTAACTTCCCTTATCGCCGGCAGGTCTTTAATTTTATTTATAAGTTCCTGATCAGAAACCATCAAATATTTCCAGTAAAGTTGGTCGTCTTTTTTAAAAGGAATTGCAAAATCTTTTATTTCTCTAATCGCCACTCTTATCGCCGGATGCTGTTCAGAATCTTTTAATACTCTTTTTTGTTTTAATAATTCAAAAGCTTCTTTTTCTTTGCTTTTTAAGTGCTGTGAAAATCCTTCTAAAAGTGGCTCGCTTCCCGGAATAAAATATAAATGAGAATTTCCGACATTTAAATTGCTTATCTTTAATCTTTTTTCCGATACTAATTCAGATAAAAATGCAGAAGTAAAAAGAATGCTCGTGTTAATTTCTTTTCCAATATGCACTGGAAGGCTTGGACCCCTCATTCCTATAAATGAAATTATTTTTTCTTTTACCTGAAGATGGTCTTGTTGAGGTTGGAGCATAATAAAAAAAGTGTTAATGAGATTATAAATATTATTATGGCCTAATCCAATTTACTTCATAATAACTTACATCAGATTCTTCGTCGACAATTGCAAGAAGCAATTTTTTTTTTGTTGAATGGGCAACGCGATTTTTTGCAGAAAATTCCTGCCAGGAAGTTTTATTTGTTTCGCGGTCTGCAAAAACAATCCATTTTGCATGCTCTTCCCCCGGGTGCCTGCCCTTTTCATAAATTCTGAAATCTGCCCCGAATTTTAAGGCAGTTTTAACAACATATCCTTTTTCCCTTAAATCTTTAAAAACTGGATATTTTATCGAAAATTTTTTTTCAATTATTTGAAATTTTTTTAATAGTTCTGTTCTTGGAATTTTCTTATTTTTATAATAAACATCTATTTTTTCTTTTTCAACTAAAAACATTGCTTCTGAGAGAGTGTATTGGATTTTTTCTCCAACAGGCTCGCCGAAAGCGCTTTTTTTATACAAACCAAATGCTTCATTTTCATTTGTAGAGATTGTTTCTCCTATTAGATAAGATTTTATTTTATTCATGAAATATTTATATTAAGGGAATATTTAAAAGTTGCTAACTGCTTAAATTAATATGGGGGTTGATTTTAAAGCCATTGAAAAAAAATGGCAGGATAAATGGGAAGAAGAGGAAGTTTTTCATGTTCTGAACAAATCAAAAAGAGAAAAATATTATATTCTTGAAATGTTCCCTTATCCGTCGGGAGAAGGGTTGCATATGGGACATGCTTTAAATTATGTTATTGGAGATGTTTATGCAAGATTCAAAAGAATGCAGGGTTTTAATGTTCTCTATCCAATGGGTTACGATGCTCTCGGGCTTCCAGCAGAAAATGCAGCAATTAAAGTAAATACGCATCCGGAAAATTATACAAATAAATCAATTTCTAATTTTATAAAACAGCAAAAGCTCCTCGGGCTGAGTTATGATTGGAGCAGAATGATTAATACCGCGTCTCCTTCTTATTATAAATGGGATCAGTGGATTTTTCTTAAAATGCTTGAAAAGAAAATTGCTTACAGAAAAAAAGCTCCTGTAAATTGGTGTTCAAAATGCAAAAGCGTTTTGGCAAATGAGCAAGTTCACGACGGAAAATGCTGGAGGCACGAAGATACAAAAGTTGAAATTAAACATTTGGAGCAGTGGTTTTTTAAAATCACAAATTATGCAGATGAATTGCTTGATAAAATTGATGAATTAGACTGGCCTCAAAGAACTAAGGCGATGCAAAAAAATTGGATTGGAAAATCTTATGGAACAGAAATTATATTTAATGTGAATGGGAAAAAATGGCCGATTTTCACGACGAGACCGGATACAATTTATGGAGTAACTTTTATGGTTATTTCCGCGCAGCATCCAGAACTAATGGAGCTTGTTACAAAAAAACAAAAGCAAAAAGAAGAAGAATTTTTAAAAAAATTAAAAAGCGTTTCAGAAAAGGAATTGGAATTTTTAGAAAAAGACGGAGTTTTTACAGGAAGCTATGCGATAAATCCAATTAATAATGAAAAAATTCCAATTTATGCGGGGAATTTTGTCGTCGCTGATTATGGTTCTGGAATGGTTATGGCTGTTCCTGCGCATGATCCAAGGGATTTTAAGTTCGCTGAAAAATATGGGCTCAAAATTAGAGTCGTCATAGAACCTAAAGAATATGAAATTTATGAAAGAAACGGACAAATTTCAGAGGCTTACATTGGTCAGGGGAATTTAATTGATTCCGGGGAATTTAGTGATTTAGAAAATAATGATGCAAAGAAAAAAATTACAAAATTTTTAGAAAAGAAAAAATTGGGCAGAGAAGTTGTTCAATATAAATTAAGGGATTGGTTGATTTCCCGTCAGAGATACTGGGGAACTCCAATTCCAATTATTTATTGCGATAAAT
>JAUYHR010000109.1 GCA_030689875.1 Nanobdellota archaeon | reverse complement strand
ATTTATCGTAGTATAAAAGAAATAAATCAAAATATAAAAATAGATGATATAATTATTCAATATACAGAAGAATGGCAAAAAGAATTTTCAGAAAATATTTTGATAGTAAAAAAACAATTTACTGCGCGAGATTATTTTAATAAAGGCGTGCAATTTTTAGTTGATTATTATTCTAAGCACTCTCCATTTAAAGACGGAACAATTGCGTGCGAAAAAGGGATATTAATAGAATTAAACGGCGAAGAATATAAAATTCAGGGATTTATTGACAGACTTGTTTATAATTTAGAGACGGGAGAATATGAGGTTCATGATTATAAAACAGCAAACTTTCTGCCAAATCAGGAGCACTTTGACAAAGAAAGACAGCTTGCATTATATTCTATTGCTATAAAAGAAATTTATGGCAAAGACAGGGAAGTTCTTTTAGTCTGGCATTTTCTGGCGCACAATAAAACTCTAAAATCAAAGAGAACAAATTCACAGCTTGAAAATTTAAAAAAAGAAACTATTGAATTAATTAAAAAAGTGGAATCTGCAAAAGAATTTCCAAGAAACAGATCAGTATTATGCGATTGGTGCGAATATAAAAATATTTGTTTTAAAGAGGAGAGAGAAGAGAAAAAACAGAAAAGTGAGTAAAAATCAATTTTATAAACTATTGATGCATAAAAAGAATATGACATTAAATCAATCATTAAAAAAAGAATTAAAAGAAGAAATTACAAAAAAACTTAAGAAAAAGATATCTGAGCATAATTTTTCAAAAAAATCAGGAAATCCTTTTATAGACATAATTTTTGGTAAATATTCCAATATTAAATCATTCATTCATGGAACTGCTACAATGCTTGGAAGCGAATATGAAATAATGGCTAGGAAGATTGCAAAATCAAATCCCAAATTTATTAAAGCTGAAAAAATAGTTCTAACAGGAAAAATATCTGATAATGAAAAAGCTGTAATAAAAGATTTAGTTAAAGATTTAGAAGAAAAAAAGACAAATTCCGATTATGATTTTGAAATAAAAAAAGTATTTGAAGCAGAAAATAAGAATTTAAAAGAAACTAGAATAACTATAGACTTATATCTTCAAGATAAAAAATATAAGGAATTTTTTATTGAAATGAAAGGACCTGACCCTAATAAAAAAGAAGTAAGAGCTGCTAAAGAGGATTTGCTAAATGTAGTTGCTATAAAAAAGAAAGAGATGAAACTAAATGAGTTTAACCAAAAGATAGAAATAATGTTTGGGATATATTATAACAATAATGAAGGAAAATATAACAACTGGAAAGTTTCTCCGTTATTTGAAGAAAATAAAGGAATAAAAGTTCAAGAAGAATTTTGGAATTTTTTAGGAGGAGAAAATACATTTAAAGATATTTTAGAAATGATTTCAGAAATAAAAAAAGAAATTTACCCATTAATAAAAAAGAAGATAGAAAGTTTGAATTAAGGAAGTTGCAAGGGAAAATATGGAGTTTAATTTACTTCATCTCTGGTTTTCCAGTTTCTTTTAATTTAAGATTTAAAGCATCTTTTTTTGATTGAGTTATTGCTGGTTGAACATAGTAAAAATCGAATAATTGCTCTATTACATCTAAATTCCATTCCGCTTCTCCATCTTCAACATCTACAATTAAACCCGTATTTGTTGATTTTATTGGGTGGGCTCCAAAATTTCCAACATTTCGTATAGAATCTATAGCTTCACTTAAATGTGAAGGAAGAGTTTTCATTGCTTCATCAATCTCTTTAGAAAGATCATCTTTAATAATTTTTCGCTGATGAAATATATCTTGTAAACATCTTCTTGCAAGAGTAGCTGTTGCTTTTGAACTTAAATGTTCTACTAAACATGCTTCTTTATAATCATTAGAAATATTTGTAGGGACTTCTTTTGGACACGGAGGTCTCGTTGAACCTATTGGATGAACCATAGTCTCTCCAAAGAAGATTATAACTTCTCCACAATTTGTACAGCGACATAAACTAAGAATTTTATTATGATTATCAAGCCCGTTTGTTACATTCCAAAAATGTAAAACCTGGTCATTGTGATTTGTAGCATTTTCAAATCTATTTGGAATTTTACAATGAGGGCAAGTTCCCTTTTTATTTGCTTCAATTACCATAAAATTCTTAAAAAAGCTGACTTTATAACTTCTTCCTCATCCGAAAAATCATCTCTGCATAAGGTTGCCTATCTCTTTCTGTTCTGTTCAAAACAGGTCTTTTAAATTGTTCAATAATTTTTAATCCGCTTTTTTCTGCGATAATAGGATAAAGATTATATTTATCATTTGCTACAATAAAAAAATCTCCGTCGTCTTTAATAAATTTGCTTATATTTCTAAATGCTTGACTTATTCCTTCAACATATTCATCTTTTGCTTTTTGTCCTTGCCCTTTGAATAAAGGACCTATTTCTTTATCATCTTTTCTTGAAATATCAAAAAGTTCGTAAGCATAAGCATGTTGCTCGTGATAATCTATCTGACCAACATAAGGCGGGGAAGTGAAAACTCCGTCTATTTTTTTATTTACTAAAAGTTTGTGAAATTCAGGATTTTGCTTTTTAATTTCTTCAAAAATATTTGCTTCTCTTGAATCTCCATGAACAACCTCGCTAAATACATTTTTCTTTAATTTTGAAAACTCATCTAATCTTTTTATTGTGTCGTAAGTATATCTTATCAAATGTTTAACAATAGAATTTATAGGCGTGCATAATTTCTTGTGTTTTCTGCAATAATAGGGACCAATTTGCGGTTCTGTTAAAGTTGCTAAATCAGAATGAGTTGTGGCTCGGCATGAACGGGCTGTTCTGCTCAAAATAATTCTCATAACATTTTTTAAATCGTCGTTCCTAATCTCTTTCAAAAGTTTGATATAATAAAATAATTCCTGTCTTACTCTTTTTGAAAACCATTTATTCAAAAAATTATTCATCTCTTTTTCGTTCAATAAACCTGACTTATCTTTTGTTCCGTTTTTTTCAAAAAATTCTTTATTTTCTTTTAAAAATTGTTTAAGTTTTTCTTCTCCGTATTGTTCTTCATTTCTAACTATTCCGTTTAAAACTTTTTTCTTAAATTCAGGATTAGGAAAATGTTTTTTATTGAATTCGTTTAATTTTTCTTTTAATTGTTCGTCAAATGAATCATCAAATATTTTCTGACTAAATTCTCTCGTTTTAAAACAAATATCTCTGGCTTTTTTATCTAATAAAAATAAATCATATTTTCCAACTTTAACTCTAGAAATCAAACAATTAAAATCAGAAACATCTATCCCGATTGAATGCAGACCCAATTCTGAAGATTGAACAAGTGTTGTCCCGCTTCCCATAAATGGGTCAATGACAATGTTCCCTGCTTTAAAGAAAATTTGTTTTTTGAAAGTATTAATATGTGAATTTAAAAAATATTCTGCTAATTGTGGAATAAATTTGCCTTTGTAAGGATGTAATCTATGAACGTGTTTTGTGGTATCGGATTCTCTTAAATTAGAAAAAGATAAACTCCAATTTAAATCATTTCCTAATTTTTCTTTCCATTTAATTTGTTTGTTAACATTCTCATCATAATAATTTTTTAGTTCTTTTAAATTAATTTTTATTGCTAATTTATCTATATATTTTTTAATTTTAGCATATTGGATTAAATAACTAATATTTGAAGAAGTAACAGGTTTGTCTAAATATTCCGTCGCCCACTGCGATGCTTGGTTTAAAGATAAAAATTCTTGACTCATAACTATTCTAAATAATTAAAGAATATAAATCTTTTGGACCATTAATTAGGGATAAATCTAAATTAAAAATAATTATTACTCTCCTTCATGCTCAATAAATTTCACTAAATCAGTAACATAATCTCCCTGCTGAAGTTTGACAATTCTCACACCCTGAGTTGCGCGTCCCATTATTCTAATGTTGTCTAAAGAAGTTCTAATCACAATTCCTTTAGCCGTTGTAATTATAATACTATCTTTTCCATTTACCGACGCTGTTGTAACAATTTCTCCAGTTTTGTCAGTTATTTTTAAATTTTTAACGCCTTTTCCTGCTCTAGAAGTTTTCCTGTAATCTTCAACCATACTTCTTTTTCCATATCCTTTTTTTGTTATTGTTAAAATCGCTTCTGTATCCAAAATTTCTAAACTAACTACTTCATCATTTCCGTCCAGTTTTATTCCTGTAACTCCATAACTCGCTCTTCCCATTTCCCGAACAGCTTCTGCATCAAATCTTATTGCTTTTCCTTTTTTTGTCGCCAAAAGAATTTCTTGTTTTGGTTTAACAACTTCAACTCCAATCAAAACATCTGAATCTCCTGGAGGAAGATTAATTGCCCTTATTCCAGAAGCCCTTGGTTTTGAAAAATGTTTTAATGAAATTCTTTTGACTACGCCTTTTTTTGTCGCCATAAATAAAGAATCTTCAAAATTTTTTACCGAAATAACATTCGTAATTTTTTCATCTTTTAATTCCATTAAATTTGTTATCGCCCGTCCTTTGCTGTATTTTTCAGAAGCGGGAATATCATAAGCTTTCAACCAAAGAACTCTTCCTCTTGTGGTAAAAAACATAAGATGATCGTGAGTTGAACAGGTAATTAATTGTTTGGTAAAATCGTCGCTGGCGAGAGTGCTTCCAATAACTCCCCTGCCTCCTCTTTTTTGCTCTTTATAATCCTGAATATCCATTCTCTTGCAATATCCTTTTTCAGTTATTGTTATAGTTACTTCTTTTTTCTGAATCAAATCTTTTTCAGAAATTTCTCCGATTTGTCTTTTTAATATTTGCGTTTTTCTATTGTCCCCGTATTTTTCTTTTAATTCTTTAACTTCTTTAATAATAATTTTAAGAACTTCTTCAATATCTTCCAAGATTTTTTCAAGCTCTCCAATTTCTTTTTTTAATTCCTGTTCTTCTTTTTCTAATTTAGAAACTTCAAGAGAAGTTAATTGCTGAAGTTTAATGTCTAAAATCGCCTGAGCCTGAACTTTTGTTAATTTATATTTTTTTATCAAACCTTCAGAAGCTTCAGCCGCGGTTTTTGATTTTTTAATCAACGCAACAGCGCCGTCAATATCATTTAAAGCAATCAGCAATCCCTGCACAATTTCCTGCCTTTCTTTTGCTTTTTTTAATTCATATTTAGAGCGGTTTGTAATAATTAATTTTCTATAATTAACATATGCGTCAAGAACTTCCTTAAGATTCATAACTTTTGGCTGGCCGGAATGCAAAGCCAATAAATTAACATTAAAAGAATCCTGAACTCGCGTATATTTATACAAAGCATTAATTACAAAATTTGAATTGACTCCTTTTTTAAGTTCAATAACAATTCTTGTTTTTCCCCTTGACGATTCGTCCCTTAAATCAGAAATATCTCTTAATTTTTTATCCTGAACAAGCCCGGCGATTTGAGTGACTAAAAGAGTTTTATTAAGCATATACGGAATTTCAGTTATTATAATTGCTTCTTTATTTTTGAGCGTCTCTGTTGTAATTTTTCCCCGCATAATTAATTTTCCAATTCCTGTTTTATACAGCTCAAGCATATCGCCCTGAACACTTCCGCCCGTCGGGAAATCAGGCCCCTTGATAATTTCGCAAAGTTCTTCAAAAGTTATATCTTTATTTTTAATATATGCTATAATCGCGTCGCAAACTTCTGTTAAATTATGCGGAGGAATATTTGTAGCCATGCCAACTGCAATTCCCGACGCTCCGTTTAATAATAAATTTGGAAGTTTTCCTGGAAGCAATTCGGGCTCTTTCAGAGAGTTATCATAATTCGGAACAAAATTAACAGTTTCCTTTTCAAGATCCTGCAATAATTCTGAAGAAATATCCATTATTCTCGCTTCGGTGTAACGCATAGCCGCTGCACTATCTCCGTCGGTTGATCCAAAATTTCCCTGACCAAAAACCAGAGGATATCTTAATGAAAAATCCTGCGCCATTCTGACCATTGCTTCATAAACAGCAGTGTCGCCGTGCGGGTGGTATTTACCAATAACATCTCCGACGATTCTTGCCGATTTTTTTGTTTGAGAATTTGGCTTCAAGCCAAGTTGTTGCATTGCATATAAAATTCTTCTCTGAACAGGTTTTAATCCGTCTTCAACCGACGGAATTGCACGGCTTACAATTACAGACATTGCATAATCCAAATATGCTTTTTTCATCTCACTTGAAATTTCTGTTTGGATTACACCCTTTTCCTCAACTAACTTTTTTTGAATTTCGTTATTTTCTTTTTCGTCTTCGGTTGTCATTTTAATCTTCATCTCCAAAATCTTCGCTGTCGGCGGATTCAATCGTTTTCTTAAAATCTTTTTTTAATTCATTTTCATCCGGAAGTTCAACTTTTTTATCATCTAAATATTTCATAAATTCATCTTCTGTTAATTCTCTTTCAATAATATTTGCTCCTCTCCATTTGCATTTTCTGCATTCCCAGTCGCATTTTCCGCCTTTGCATTCTTCTCCTGTAATCATGACTCCGACGTCATCGCTTTTGCACTTCGGGCATTCTTTAATTTTAAAAGTTTTTACTCCAGAGGAGACCCCTGTGGGGCCTTCCTTTTTTTTATCTGGTTTTTTTCCGCCTTTTAAAATCCAGTCCGGTGTTTTTAATTTGTTTTTTGGCATTTTAATTTTTTTAACCTCTTCAATTTAATTAGATTTAATTTTTCCATTTTCAATAATCAAAGTTTTTCTTTCAGGAATTGGATAAATCTTTCTATCTTTTGATAAAATTTTCAAATCGCTTCTATTTTGATTGGTATAATGAACATAGATTGAAATTTTTGCCAAACCTATCCCGTCAAGTTTTTTAGTTCTTTCTCTCTCAAAGAAAAATCCCTCGTTGCATAAAACAATCGCTCCTGCACTATTCCCAATTATAACTTTCTCAAAAGAATTTTTTAATAAAGAAACAAGTCCTTTTTCTTTTAAATTTCTCATTAATAACTTCGTGTCTCCCCCAGGAAGATAAATCAAACCAGATTCTTTTAATTTAGCATGAAGCTCATTTTTATTAAAATTAGAAGCAACGTAAACTTTTTTAGCCCCAAGTTTTAAAAAATATTTTGAAAACAAAATCATTTCTTCTTTAATTCTTTTTGGATCTCTTCTAGTATAATTTAATATCATTATTGTTTTATTTCCAGACTGGCTAATTGCTTTTTTATCTGTTAATTTATAAACAAATTCTCCCCGTTTGTTTCCTCCCTCTAAATATATTTTCATTTTAAACATCCAACTCCGCATTTTTTGCATTTTCTTGAATAAACTCTTTTCTTGCCTGAACATCGTCGCCCATAAGCATGCTGAATGTTGCGTCTGCTTCAACAGCGTCTTCAATATAAATTTTTTTTATTTTTCTATCTTTTGGATTCATCGTAGTTTCCCAAAGCTGGTCTGAAGACATCTCTCCCAAACCCTTAAACCTCGTCACTGCAGAAGATTCTGAAGCCCCCAATTCTTTGAGAGTTTTTTTAAGCTCCTCATCTGAATAAACATAATAATCTTCTTTTTTTCTGACTCTATACAACGGAGGCAATGCCGCATAAACATTCCCATTTTCAATTAAGTGCGGCATGAATCTAAAGAAAAATGTCAAAAGCAAAGTCATAATGTGTTGTCCGTCCACATCCGCATCAGTCATAATAATTATTTTGCCGTATCTAAGATTATTTATATCAAACTGCTCGCCAACACCCGTTCCGATTGCAGTAATTAAATTTATAATCTCCTCGCTTGAAAGAGTTTTAGAATGCGCTGCTTTTTCAACATTTAAAATTTTTCCTTTTAACGGAAGAATCGCCTGCAATTCTTTGTTGCGCGCCATTTTTGCCGAGCCCCCCGCGCTTTCTCCTTCCACGATATATAATTCAGTTTCTTCTGTTTCTTTTGAAGAGCAGTCAGCTAATTTTCCAGGAAGTCCTCCAAGACCAAAAACGCTTTTTCTTCTGACTAACTCTCTGGCTTTTTTGGCAGCAAGTCTGGCTTTCGCAGCGTCTAAACATTTCGTAATAATATTTTTGGCAACATTCGGATTCTCTTCAAAAAATTCCGCCAAAAGAGAAGTAACAATTGAATCCACAAAACCTTTGACCTCGCTGTTTCCTAATTTTGTTTTTGTCTGCCCCTCAAACTGCGGTTCCGGAATTTTAATGCTGACAATTGCCGTCAGACCTTCGCGGACATCTTCGCCGGACAAACCTTCTTCGCCTTTTAATAAATTTCTTTTCTTGACATAATCATTAATTACCCTCGTTAAAGCGGTCTTAAAACCGGAAATATGCGTCCCGCCCTCAACGGTATTTATTGTGTTGACAAATCCAAAAATATTTTCCTGATATCCGGAAATATACTGGATAGAAATTTCAATTATTGTATTTTCAATTTCTTTTTTAAAATAAATTGGCTTCGCAAAGAGCGGTTCTTTTGATTTATTTATCCACTTTACAAATTCAATTAATCCGCCTGTTGAAAAAAATTCTTCTGATTTGTTTTTATTTTCATCAAACAAGTTTATTTTTAATCCCGCATTTAAAAAAGCAACTTCCCTGAATCTATTTTCCAGGAATTTATAATCAAAATCAAGCGTGGAAAAAATTTGTTCATCCGGCCAGAAAGTTATTTTAGTTCCGGTCTCATCTTTCCCAACGCTCCCGACAGCTTTTAATTTAGTTTTTGCCTCGCCACGGGAATATTCCTGAGAATAAAGTTTTCCATCTCTTTTAATTTCTAAAATTAATTTTTTTGAGAGAGCATTCACGCAGGAAAGACCCACTCCATGCAGTCCTCCGGATATCATATAAGATTTTTTGTCAAATTTTCCTCCAGCATGTAATTTTGTTAAAGCAACTTCAGCAGCAGAAACATTATATTGCGGATGAGTGTCTGTAGGAATTCCTCTGCCGTCATCATCAACCGTCACAGAGCCGTCTTTATTTATAAAAACTTTTATACTTTTGCAAAAACCTGCAAGAGCTTCATCAACGGAATTATCAACAACTTCGTAAACTAAATGATGCAGTCCTTCTTTTCCTGTTGAGCCGATGTACATCGCCGGCCTCTTGCGAACTCCTTCAAGCCCTTCAAGAACTTTGATTGATTCTGCTCCATATGAATCTTTTTCAGCCATTTTTTATAAAATTTTCTTAATTTATATTAAAATAAAACCAGCTTAGTTTATAAAGCTTTCTTCGGTTTTATCGTCGATAAAATGATTTTTTAAGAAAAAATTTGATGTTTGAGAATTTTAGAAAAAATTACATTTTACTCAAGAACTTGTTTAATCTTTTTTTGCATTTCCATTTCCAAATCAAGTTTCTTTCTCTTAATTTCCTGCTCATGATATTGAAGTTCTCGTTTTAATCTCAAGTCATACTCGCTTTCCAATCTTGTTTTAAGCTCTTTTTCTTTTTTTGCAAGTTTTGATTCAAGTTCTTTGTGTGATTGTTCAGCAAGTTCCTCTCTTATTTTTTTTATTTTTATCTCTTCTTGGTTTTTGAACATTTGCTCTTTATTTTTTAGTTTTTCTTCTAATTTTTGTTTTTGAATTTCTTCCCGAGATTTAAGCATTTGTTCTTTTTCACCAAAAATTTGTTTTTTATTCTTCAATTCTGCTCTTGCGCGTTTTTCTAATTCTGCTTCTTTATCCAGTTTCATTTTTTCCTGTTTAAATTTTATATCTATATTTCTTTTAGATTCTTCTAAAATTTTTTTCATCCCCTTTTCTAATTTCTGTTTTTGATTTTCCAATTCATCTTGGGCATGCCTCTTTAATTCAGCCTTATATTCGCGGTTAATTCTTGTTTTTTCAGATTTGAATTTTTCATTAAGTTTTTCCCTGAATTTTTCGACAACTTCTTCATGCAAATTATCTGCAACTTTTTCATCAAATTTTTTTTGATAATCTCCCTCAAGTTTTTTGCTTAATTCAACTTTATATTTGTTATCAATCTTTTCTTTTTCCTCTTTAAATTTTTTATTAAGCTTTTCCTCAAATTTTTCAGAAATTTTCTTTTTAAGATTTTCTTTAATTTGCTTCTCAAATTTTTTTTGATAATCTCCCTCAAGTTTTTTTCTTAACTCCCTATCTTGCTTTTTCATTCCGGCTTTTTTAAGCGCAAGATTTTTCAATGCTTCTCTATGCTCTCTTTCTAATTTAGATTTTTCATTTTCAAAATCTGAAAGCAGGTAATTGTGTTTCTTGCGATATTTTGCTTCTCTCTCTTCTAAATCCATTTCCAGGAATTTATCAATTTCTTTTTCCTTTTTCTCAATTCTATTTGACAAAGCTTTTTTTGTATCTATCAAAAAACTGCTAAAATTAGCATCAACCAAAGTATCGATGCCGGAATCAATTGGGATTTTTTGCCTGATTGCTGATTTTTTGATAACTTCAGAATCCTGCTTGTGGGCTTTTTCTATTTTCTCTAAATCTTTCTGAATTTTTTCTAATCCTTTTTCAACTTTTTTAGTGGAACTTTTTTTTCTGCTTTTAGGCTTGAATTTATTGTTAATCTTTAATTTTAAAAATTTAATCTGTCTTTCAATATATGGAATTTCAGAAACTTTTTTCAGTTTTGCCTTAATATTCTGTTCTTCGCCGGCAAAACCGCGAGTATCAAGAGAATTAAGTTCTTTTTCAAGTTCTTTTAATCGTTCAACTCCAAATTTAAATGTCTCAAAATCTGTTTTTGAAACACCTTTTTTAATAAAAAGTCTCTTTTTTTTCACCATTTTTATTTCTATTTTTATAAGGTTATTTTAGTTTTTAAATATTGCTTATAAGAGGCGTTTATTCCTCTCTATAACCTGCTCTTTTCCATTTTGTTATTTGCTTATTAATGCTCTTCTCTGGAATTTCTTTTTTAATTTCAGGAAACCCGTATCCTTGTTTTTTCCATTTTTCTAATTGAGTTTTAATCTTATCTTTTTTAACGCCTTTATTTTTTAATCTCCTTAATTCCTTTATCTGTTTTTCTTGTCTTTTCTTTATTTTTATAACAACTTTTTTCTTTGTCCTTTCCAAAGTTTCTTTTTTATCCGGAACTCTTCTTTGAACAGCAGTAATTAATTCTATATTTTTTGCTAACTCTCTTGACTGCTGTTTTCTTAATGCTAAAAGCAGTTCATCTCTTGATTTTATAAAATATATAAAAAGAACAATAATTAAAATAACAAAAGCAAAAAAAACTAAAATAAGAAGATTAGTTTTTTCCAAGAAAAACTCATTTTGCTTTGGCTTGACTTCAAATAAATAAGAGGAGATGCTCTTTATTTCATTATATTCTATTGAAGTGACTAAAACATATTTTCCATAAGGAAGTTCTGGATTTATATCAAAAACTTTTGAAAAAGAATATTCATTTCCGACAATTAAATTTTCTTCAGAATAAAAAATTGATTCTTCCGGGCTTAATAATTCATAACTGGCTTTTACTTCTTTAGAATAATCTTTACCGCCTGATCCAAACACATCTATTTCAACCCCTAATTTTCCTCCAGGATAAACATCAAAATATTTTGTAATTGGTTTTTGTATTATTGAAAATAAGCTGGCAGAATCTCTAAAAGTTAGAAGAACGGGAATATTTTTTTTAAAATTTGTATTAGTTACAATCAAATTCGCAAAATAAACATGAGAAAAATTTTTGGGGTCATTAAAAATTATTTTAATTTCCTTTGATTTTTTTGACTCTAAAGAAAATTCTGTCTCACTGATTGAAGCTATTTCATCTAATCCTTTAAATTCAATTTTAAAATCATGAGATTCTTCTTCATTATTTGTGATTTTTATTGAAGTTATTGCCTCTGCTCCGGAAACTAAATTTAAATTAATTGGATAATCGGGGGTTACACTAAAACTTGCTGGCTGAGAAAATTTAAAATAAATTCCAACTGCAACAGTTAAAAGAATTAAAATTACTATTAACGCAATCCACCCCTTTTTTTTCATGTAAATATCAAGTTTTTTCTATTTTTAAAATATCATTTATTTGTTTTTTTAATTCTGGGAGGTCTTTTTGGATAACTTTCCAAATCTCTTCTAAGTCTATTCCAAAATAATGATGAATTATTTTATCCCTCATTCCAGATATATCTTTCCAAGGAATATTTAAATATTTTTTAGTAAATTCTTTAGGTAAATTTTTAGTTGTCTCTCCAATAATCTCTAATCTTCTTATATTAGAATCTTTAATGTCTTTATTTTTTTCAAATTGTTCTTTTGAAAGACCTTTGACCGATTCTTCAATATCATTAATAGTCTCCAATATATGACCAATAAAAATTAAAGAATCTTTTTTCATATTATTCTTATCTCTTCATTCAAGATTATATCTTTTAATCTGTGATTTATACCCCCATAACTGAGTAAGTCGATATTTTTTTTGAGCTTTTCCTTTAATATTCTTTCTAATCGCACTAAATCCAATAAACTTCCATCAAATTCAATTAGAATATCAATATCGCTACTTTTTTTTTGTTCTCCTCTTGCATAACTCCCAAAAATCCCAGCTTTTTTTACTCCTTCTTTTTTTAAGAAAGAAATAATCTTCTTTTTCAAGACTTCAATTTCTTTTTGTTTTTCATTAGCTTTTTTCATGTAAATATCAAGTTTTTTCTATTTATAAAATTTCCTTAATTTCTTTTAGCTTTTAACATCTTCCCAACCCTTTTATATTTCCTAATTGATAAAAATATAATTAAAGAAACTAATATCAATGTAAAGATTAATGACACTAATAAAATATCTTCTTTTCCAAATTTAAATCCTTTTTCCTGCACAACAAAGTGCGTGCTTGCAACTGCAACTCCGTCAGGATGTATTAATTCAGTTCCAAAAACATACTGGCCAGGAGGAAGTTCGCTTGTAAAAAATTCTTTTTCATATGATTTTTGATCTATGACTGCAATCGTTTCTGATTCCTGAAGATAAGTCTGGCCTTCAAAATCTTTTATTACATATTTCAAAGTAACATCTATATTTTCTTTCAGACCCATTTGAATTA
>JAUYHR010000098.1 GCA_030689875.1 Nanobdellota archaeon | reverse complement strand
ATTTATTTAAATTATTCCATCCTGTTTTATTTTTAACAAGAATGGTTAAATGATATGATGTGCTCTTTTTATCATCTTCCAATACAACATATGCTTCACAACCAAAAATTGGTTTGATGTTTTTTTCAAGTAATGCTTTTTGGAAATAAATTGTTCCTGCTAAAGTTCCATGATCTGTTAAAGCACAAGCAGTAAAACCTTTTTTATATAAAGAATCTGCAATATGTGACATCTCTCCATAACCATCTCCGATACTATATTCACTGTGAACATGCAAATGAACACATGGTTGCTTTTCAATTATTATTTCCTCTTCATCTTCAATCATAATTTCTAGCAAGTCTGAAATGGGAAATAAATTAGCATGCATAATCTTTTTGCAGTTTTTTTCAGCTTTAAAATGGTATCCCATTTCTTGTGCATCAACATACTCTCTGTCTACCCATCCTACCCATTCTAAATTTCCTTTTTCAACAGAAAAAAATACAAATAATTTAGTGTTCTTTAATTTTCCTGAGTTTAATTCACTTTCAAATAAATCAATCTCATTGGTCTGGGTTAATTTCTGACATATTGTTAATTTGTCATTCAACTCACAAACATCTTTTTGATTAACATCAACAAATCTTTTTCCTGATTGTTTACAAAATTCGTGTAAAGATGCTAATTCAGCAGAGATCATTTCAAACTTTGCAATCTCTTCTGCTTTTTGATAATTCATTACAAGTTTATTAAGTTTAATCTTGTCTGTTTTATCTTCATCAGATAAAAATTGTTTTATAATATCGTGTGGTAAAATATAATCGGGATAGTTTAATAAATATTTCATATCTGGCAATATTAAAACTTTTCCAAATTCTGATACTTCAACAGTTCCAACTCTTGATAATATAGTATCAGAAGAGAGATCCAATTGAGCTAATGCAGTTTTTCCTAAAGCAATTATCTTTTGAGGTGTTAAAAGTTTTATTTGCTCAGACAAGAAATTTCTACATGCCATTAGCTCTTGGGTATATGGGTCTCTATTTTTGGGAGGTTTGCATTTGATTGCATTAATCGCTGCAAAACTATGAATGCTGTAATCTTTTATGATTTGTTTTAATTTTTCTCCACATTCACCAGACATTGGAATTCCAGTTTGGTCTTCTTTTTCAGTTGGGATGCTTTGTATAAATAAAACTTTAGGATTCTTTTTTCCTATTCCAATTATTTTATTGCTTGCTATTTTATAAAGTTCACAGCTCTTACATTCCAATATTTTGTTTTTAATATTTTTCATTCATTTCCTCTCTGATTTTTTCAAAAATTTGCATATACTTTTTAACTCCTGTATTTTTATTAAATTTTTTCTTTAAAATTTTTTTGTTATTGTTTATTATTGAATTTTGCAAGTTTTCATTTAATAATAATGAATTTATTTTTTTAGGAATGTCTGTAATTTTGTCAATCATAATACCATTTTTATTATCTTCCAATCTTCCAAACCATTGTTTTTTCATAACAGGAATACAATTTAAAGTCATTCCTTCTAAAAGAGTGAATTGCAATCTATCTCCATCATTTTCAAATGTGCTTAAATCAATTACAAATTTTGCATCCAATAAAGCATTAATAATTTCAGTCTCTCCTAAAAGCTCACCTTTATATGAAAAATTTTCACAATCTTTGAATAAATTAAAATAATCTTGATAATTAATTGGACCATAACATAAACATTCTGCATTAATTTCTTTACAACAAAGTGCAAATTCGTGAATACATTTGCTTGGTGTAATCCTTGAAAAACAAACAACTTTATTTTTTTTCTTTGGTAGTATATTTGGAACAGATAAAGTTCTCCATTGGTCAATAAAATAAATTTTTCTTTTTAATTTTTTTTTATAAAACTTTTGCAAATCTTTTGATATTGTAACGATTGCTTTACATTTTTTATTGTTTAAAAGTTCTGAAGAAAAAGGATAAATTTCCATGTCCCATGATGCTCTTAAATCAACAGTGAAAGGTTTTTCTGAATCTTCTAAAATTTTTATTATTAATGGCTTTTCTTCCATTTGTCTTTCTGAAGAAGATCCAAGAACTGGCAAATGCAACAAATCAAAATTTTGTAATATTTCTGGTCTATCTTTAATTTCAGTCTCTGTTAAAAGAATAACTTTTTCAAAAAGCAAAGAATTCGAAAAAGAATAAAAGATTTCTTTTGTTGCTACTGGAGCACCACCAATTCCAGATATGTTAAAATCAATTATTCCAATTTTCATTGTTTGTCTCCTTTCTGAATTTCAATTTCTTCCAATAATAAAAATGAATAATTAATTAAATCAAAAAGTGTATCTTCCAAAGTTTCAAAATTTATTTCCAAATCACTAATGTGATTTGCTTTATTTATAAAAACTAAATTTTTTAGTCTTCCTGTCTTTCTTAAAATGTCATGAGTAAATCCTTGCAAACCTAAATCATAAAATCTTATGCCACCATAATCTTTTGTTTTCAAAGTTTTTATGTTCATTATTTTTTCAAAAATTTTTTTTGAAAATTCAATTTCAGTCTTTAAATCCATGTCTTCTCTTTTT
>JAUYHR010000089.1 GCA_030689875.1 Nanobdellota archaeon | reverse complement strand
TTTTCAAAGTATTCCTTAATTTTCTTCATTTTGTTTGTGATATCCTAAATTTCCAAAGATAGGGAATCCAGTTTCTTTTGCTTGCTTAATTAAGTAATCTTTTGTAATCTTAAAACTATCCGTATTTGTAAAAATAACTTTTAGGAGATAATTAGATTCCGAATTTATTTTTTTTGTTAAACTATTTATCTTTTGTTTTATTTCTTTTTCATATAGTTTTTGAAATTCATCATTCTCAAATTTGAATAAGATAACTAGTAAGTCTATGTCGCTTCCCTCTTTTTCTTGTTTTCTTGAAGTCGAGCCGAATAAAATTACTGAATATAGTTCTGCAGGTAATCTGTTTAACCAATTTTTAAGAGGAACTCTGACTTCAGGATTTAGATTATTAAGCCGTATTTTATCAAATTGAGAAAAAATAATTGGTTTCTCATTTTCGTTTATCCTGAAAAAAACATTAGATGTTTGTTTGTCAATCTCTAAAAATTTTTCTTTTTCTAATTTTTTCAGCGCATTCTGAAGAGAGCTATTTGACAATTTTGTTTTTTCTTTTAATTCAGAAAAATAAAGTCGCTTATTCTTAGCGTCATAAAATGCCTTATAGATTTTTTCTTCTGCTTTCATAAGAAATTAATAAATTTAGACTATTTAAATATTGCCATTTATTGGTAAATTCCTTCTATTTTTTGTTAACAAAAGATAGCAGACAAAGTATAAAAATTTATTTCTCATTTGTTTAACATCTCCCTTATTAATTCCATAAATTCTTTAGCTCTATTTAATGAAGTTTTCACCTCCCCTTTAATTGGAAGAGCTGTTTTCTTTGATAAATTTGATATAACCTTCAAACAATCTATTAAAAGAATAATTCTGAAATATAAAACAGAAAAATCATCTCAACTTATAAACAGCATTTACTTGCGCTGTAATTTCTTTGTCTGAAGGCTGAATATTCACAACAGATTCTTTCGCCATATCATAACCTGCTTCCATTCCAGCAGTTTCAGCCCGATAAATTGGCCAAGGATAATAACCATAATCATTCAAAGAAACAGAAACTAATTTCCCGACTTTTTTATTAAATCCTTCTGCAATTGCTTCTGCTTTTATTCTTGCATCTTGGCTGGCCATTTTTATTGCTTCAGCTTTATTTTTTTGCTGGGATTCTTCTGTTAATTCAAAATTAATAGATCCAATTCCTGCGCCAGAATTTGCGCCTGCATCGACCAAGCCAGCGATTTTATTTGTCTGATTTGCTGAAAGTTCTATTTTTAATGAGTTTGTTGCTTTCCATCCCTTGTCTACATAAGCGTCATTTTCCCATTCTTGCCAGGGATAAATATTAAAATTTTCAGTTTTCAAATCACCTTCTTTGAACCCTAATCTTAATATTTCAGTTCTTAATTTATTTGTTATCTCTGCATTTTTATCGCTTGCTTCTTTTGTTGTATTTCCTGTTGTTTCAATGTTATAATAAATAGTAATTAAATCCGGAGTTACCTTAATTGTTGACTGCCCGTTCACATCAAGCGAATCTTTTGGAGAAGAAACAAATGATTTAATTGTGAAAATTGAAATTAAAGTCAGTAAAATTATTCCTGCAACAATGATTAAAGTTATCTGGACTGATGAGTTTAGTTTCATATTCTTATTAACAACGTTTGGTTTTTAATTGTTATGTATTTTAGTAGTCAAACAGATTTATATATCTTTCAAAAGAATTAATTAAATGTTTAAAGGAGTGCTGACAATAAAAGAGAGGGCGTACATAATTGATAAAATTGGAGGCACGACTTTTTACGAGGACGAATTTGGGCAGATTGATTCAGAAACAGAAAAAGAAATTATTGCCTCAATTTTTAAAAAACTTGAACTTACATATTATATTCCGAGCGACTTTGCGAGAGAAACTTAAAAATAAATAATCAAATCATTCCGAGCGGGGTCGGGAGTAGCTAATTCTTAAAATTGAAAAAATAAAAAACCCTCTTTAATTTGGTTTCCTGCTTTTTGTTCCTCTTTTTGGGTTTATATAAAAAAATAAAAAAAATAAATTATTGGAAAAAAGATTAATACCTGCTTCTTCTATTATCAAAACTTCTTCTTGGCGGTCTTTCTTCCATTGGTTTTGCTTCTGTAACTTTAAGCTCACGGCCTTCAATTTGTTTGCCGTTCAGTTCTGTCATTGCTTTTTGAGCTGCTGCATCGTCCGCAATAGTTACAAATCCAAATCCTTTAGATCTTCCCGAGTACTTGTCCATGATTAGTGTAATTTCTTCAGTTGTATAACTCTCGAAAAGTTTTTTCAAACCTGCTTCATCAACACTCCAAGGCAAATTCCCTACGTATAGCTTCATTTTATCCTCCTTACATTCATTTAAGAATTATAAACGCTCCGTGAAATTTTATATTACCTGACATTCTTTTATTTAATTAAATCACTTTTTAAACTTTTCGTTTCATTTGATCAAGCTTTCGTTCAAAACTGAAATTTTGAATGAATTGGAATGTTTGCATTCACTTGGCGAATGATTACAAAAATTTCCTTTATGCCCTTCCTTAGGGTATGTTTTTGCTTAAGAAAAGTTTTGTCTTGTCCCTCCTTGGGATTAAAAAATTTCATTTATTTTCAGAATCATTTTCTTCTCTGTTTTTTTCATCTCGTTTTTCAACCCATTCCAAATTCGTTTTGCATTGGGGATTCCAGCAAAAAATCCAGGGTCTTTTTCCTTTTGACAGCCTCATTACCATCGGATAACTGCATTCTTCGCATATTTTTGCAGGCTCTATTTTTTTAATAACTCCGTTTGGCGGAAGCGAAAAAGTATTTCTGCATTCCGGATAAGCATTGCACGCGACAAAAAATCTCCTGTTTTTCTTTGAATAATTTATTGCCAAATCTCCCTTGTTGCATTTTGGGCATTTTATCAATGTATTTTCTCTTTTTTGCTGTTCTCTAAATTTGATGCTCGCATCAATTAATTCCTCTCCAATTTTTTTTTCATGTTTTTTAAAATCTTTTGTAATGTTTGTAATTATTTCTTTTGATTTATTTATTACGGCCTGCTCTTTTTCTAAAAGTTTTTTATTCAAACCCGTTTTTTTATTTTCTTCATTCGGATAAATTTTTCCTATTTCTTCCATATCCTCTTCAAAATCGTGCGTAAGTTTTTCGTCAATAATAATCGGAGAATATTTTTCCAAGCTTTCAATTAAAGAAATTCCAAATGGCGTTGCTTTGATGCTCTGACCTTCAATATAATTTCTGTCATAAAGCGTTTCTAAAATTGAGCTCCTCGTGGCTTTTGTTCCAAGATTTCTTTTTTCTAATTCAGAAATAATTGAAGCAGGAGAATATCTATGCGGAGGCTGGGTTTCTTTTTGTTCTGTTCTTGAATCTAAAATTTTAACTTCCCCATTTACATCCGGAATTTTATCTTCTTTTAATTTTGACGGATAAATTTCAAGCCAGGATTTTTTTCTTATTGTTTGTCCCTTCACAGAAAATTTTAGTCCGTTAATTTCCGCAATCACATTTTTGCTGTCAATAATCGCATCGTCGCAAAACAAGCTTAAAAATCTCCTGACAATTAGTTCATATATTCTCTTATCTTCTCCTGAAAGAATCTGCTTATTTCCCGTCGGATAAATTGACGGATGGGCAGGATCTGATTTTTCTCCTTCAACAGGAATTTTCTTTGTTATTAATTTTTCAACCCCAAATTCTTCTGCTAATTGTTTTAAAATTTTTTCATAGCCAATTGAAGCAGGAAGTTTCTGAGAGGAAGTTCTTGGATAAGAAATCAACCCTGCAAGATAAAGTGACTGGGCAATTTGCAAAGTTCTTGAAGGCGTTATTCCGTAAAATTTGTAAGCTTCTGTCTGAAGGTTTGTCAGATTAAATGGAAAAGGGGGGGATAATTTCTGCTCTGTTTTTTTTGTTTCTGCTTTTGCTTTTTTTCCTTTTAAATTATTAAATTTTCCTAGTTCTTTTTTAGCCCCGATATCGCCTTTGGAGGCAAAAATATCTTTGTTGTGCTTTAATTCCAAACCTTTAATGCCGTCGTCAATCGTTATAAAAACCTGCCAGTAAGTTTCTGGTTTAAATGCCTGAATTTCTTTTTCTTTTTCAACAATCATGTTCAAAGCAGGACCTTGGACTCTTCCTATTGACATTATCCTGAATTTCCCGGTTGTCTTTATTGCTTCCATTAATGCTCTTGACAAATTAATCCCATAAAACCAATCCAGATAATGGCGGGTTTCTCCTGCAATTGCCTGTCCCCAATTAATGTGGGCGGATTTATTTTCATAAGAGTTTTCTAATTCATCTTTAGTCAAAGTGGAAAATTTCATTCTTGACGCATCCTTCTGATTGCACAAATATTTCATAATATTCATGCCGATAACTTCCCCTTCAGTGTCGTAATCTGTTGCGATTGTCAGCGAACCGGCATTTTTTATTAGCTTTAGAAGCGCATCATAATATCTTTTTGTGAAGTCTTTTTTTCTTGCAAGATAATTTGGGGTCCAGAAAATATCAAAAGATGGAATTTGTTTTGCGCTGGAATTTTGCTTTAATGTAAATAAATGCCCGACGGCGCAGCCGACAATAATTTTTTTCCCATTTCTCTCTAATTCATAATATGGAACTTTGTTAATGTCTTTTTGAATCGCTTTCCCCAAAGAATTAGCAATTTTCATTGCTGCTTGAGGTTTTTCTGTTATAATTAATTCATAGCCTGTTTTATTTAAACTTATTTTTGGCGGAACATATTTTTCAGTTTTTGTTTTCAAATTTTTTTTCTTTGATTTATTTTTTATTCTTGTCTCAGGTTCAATTTTTTCAAGTTCTTTTTTTGTTGGAATTGAATATTCTTTTTCAACAGAAATAATTTTCTGGATGTTTTCTTTTATTGGCTTCTCAGTTACATTTTTTAGCAAATATTTTTTATCGTCAACCGGTTCTTTAACTATTTTTTCTGTCGCATGCTTGACATCTTCTTTATTGACAATAAAATGACTTTCAACAGCGTTTTCCTCGCGTGTTTTTTTTTGTTTTGGGTTCATTGTGTTTTATAGATTATCTAATGGGCTTTTTATATTTTTAATTTTAGTAAAGAAGTTTAAATAATTGCAGAGATTATAAGAATTCAACCAATCCTGCTTCCAACTTCAATATCTTTTTCAGGAGAAATTAAAACAACCCTCTCATGCCCTTCCGTTGACGCTGCCAAAAGCATTCCCTGGCTTTCAATTCCCTTTAGAATTCTCGGCTTTAAATTTGAAAAGTAAATTATTTTTTTCCCAATTAATTCATCTTTAGAATAATATTGTTTTATTCCTGCGCAGATTGTTCGCTCGCCTAATTCTCCGACGTCAAGGGTTAATTTGTAAAGTTTATCTGCTCCCTTGATTTCTTCAACATTTTTTATTTCTGCAACTCTTAAATCAAGTTTTTCCCAATCTGAAAAATTTACATTTTCTTTATTCATTTTATCTTCTTAAATAAAACATCTCCTTTTGTAATTCTTTTGGAATTAAATTGTTTTATAATTTTTTCTGCTGATTCTGGAATAAATGGAGAAAGCAATTTAGCAATAATTTTTATTGATTCTACTAATTCATAAAGAACTTTTTTGTCTCCCGTCTCCCATGGCCTTTTATTCTGGACATATTCATTACAAATATCAATAAAAGCAAAAATCTCATTCAAAACTTTATCTAATTCATAATTGTCAAAATGTTTCTCTACGCTCTTTTGAAGAGCTATCGAAATAAAATAAAGATTTTTAAATTTAATAGTAAAAAAATTCATATTAGTAAAAGCTATGTTTCTATTAATTAAAACTTCATTTTCTGATTTCTCCCAATCAAATTTCTCAAACCCATATTTCTCAATCAATGCGCTTACTCTGCTCACTAAATTTCCAAGCTTGTCTGCAAGTTCATTATTATGTCTATCAATTAATGCTTGTTCTGAAAAATCTCCGTCTTCGCCAAAAGGCGCGCCTCTAAATAAAAAATATCTTGCTGAATCCACTCCTGCA